>CAYPHL010000020.1:45207-46802 GCA_964410385.1 uncultured Rikenellaceae bacterium
ACCAGTCCTCCACATTCCTTATTCTTTTCGATAAGCAGAACGCGATGTCCCTTTTTAGCAAGGAAGGCAGCGCAGGTTAATCCTGCTATTCCTCCACCAACGACTATTGACTGATATTTCTCTTCCTCCATACGATTTCAAGGCTTGCATAATATATCCTTAATACCGGTCATTTCCAGACTTTTTGTCCAAAGTTCATGTGCAGCTTCCCTGTCAAGGGCGGGTGGTGCAGGTTCTTCCCCGGTGGTCAGGTTAAAGAATTTTCCGCTTACTCCCTCCATCTCATCTGAAGCTCCAAGATAATAGATAGACTCAGCTGCAATTTCAGTTGGTCTCAGGGTCTTATCGAAAAGATGTTTTTTTACCCAGCGGTAAACCGGACCATTATCTTTTCCTGTTTCTGATCTGACTGCACCCGGATGCATTGCATTTATGGTTACACCGGAAGATTTAAAGTATTCAGCTAAGATAAGCATCGATAGCAGCTGTGCAAGCTTTGCCGAACCATAACTTTTCAATCCGGAATAGCGACGTTTTTCCCAGTTCAGGTCATCAAGCCGTAAACCCCAGGGAGCAAAACGGTGACCTTCCGAATTGACCAGAATGATCCTGCAATTTTTCTGGGATTTTAACTTTTCACACAGGAGAATATTTATTATAAATGAAGAAAGATGATTTACCACAAAAACCTTGTCAAATCCTTCTGAGGTAAGCTCTCTCCTGGTAAGATAGGTACCGGCATTGTGAATCAGCACATCAATCTCTCTTTCAAGCCTTAAAAGTTCTCCTGCAACCCGGTAAATATCCTGCAGATTACTCAGATCAGCGATTATATTATCACAGCGTACGCCATATTCCTTTTCTATTTCAGCTTTTAAGGCATCGCTTTTACTCCCGTTGCGGTTAATGCAAAGAAGCCTTGCCCCATGGGACGCAAATTTACGGGCCGTAAAGTAACCTATGCCTGATGTAGCGCCGCTGATAACTACAAGATGGTCCTCAAGATCAGTGGTACATATTTTGGGATCCCGCCTGTTGTTTCTTATCATGGCCGCAATGTTCGACCATTTGTATTCATTAAAATATTCAGGTAGAGACATATTTGAATAAGTTGATCAACCAAATTTCTTTTTCATAAAGCGTCTGTAAGCCTTTCCAAACCGGGGAATATTGTCAAAGATATCTCCCCACAGATCATAATAGTCCCTTTGTTCAATGATCTTTCCTACCTCGTTCAGGGTTACACGGCTTGTACCGTATAATATTGAACTGGGATTTTTCTTAAACTTAATGGTCATTTCCCATTCAATAAATATATCGTTGTCATGCTGAGCGGTTCTTACAATTTTCATTGATAAATCTTTGGAACGGTCAGTCAGCCGTCTGGTCATTGCGGTAAATTCTTCAATTCCCCTTAGCTCCTGGACTGAATCCCTGAAACAGATTGTTTCATCGTAAAAAGGAAGTATGTGGGACCAATCAGGCTTTCCCTGCGTATTGTATGTTTTTGACCATAATTCTTTTATGCTTTCTGCATTTAAAATCGGACCGGCTGATCTCTGGTCCTTATCTACAGGGTTCTCAAACATTTTTTA
>CAYPHL010000021.1:0-1442 GCA_964410385.1 uncultured Rikenellaceae bacterium
ATCTCCAGCAATTTTTTCACAGCCTCCTCCTCCGGAACATTTTTATATACCGGCACCATTCCCCTGTAAATATGGACCTTTCCTTCGGCTGCGCCGACATATCCGTAATCCGAGCCTTCCATTTCGCCGGGTCCGTTGACAATACAGCCCATAATGGCTATTTTCAGTCCCGTAAGATGTTTTGTTGCGTCTTTGACTTTCCGGACTGCTACCTGGAGGTTGAATTTTGTCCGGCCACAGGTGGGGCAGGAGATGTAACGGTTACGGGTTATCCGTGCCTCTGTGGCCTGAAGCAGAGAAAATGCAAGTTCTTCCAGCGCTGCTCCCTGAACCTTTCCCCGATTGGTAATACATATCCCCTCAGCCTGTCTGAGTATGAAATATCGTCCGAGAATGGCAGCTGCATCAATTGAAAGCTTAACGGGATCATCCTCATCAAAAATTGGATTAAGAAAATCTTTCCTGTCAGGTTTATCTGATAGAAGGGGGGGCGTGTTAAAATTGAAGATCAGCATTTTCCCCTGGAAGGGACTGCCATCTTCTTTTACATACTTACCTTCGGAGTATTTAATGACTTCCGGTTTATATAAATTATCGCGGATCCTGAGATCCTGCTGAGGAACCGGATTTTTAATTCTTCCCCGCGGGCCGCAGAGGAAATTTACTATTTCCCTGGCTACCGGGATCTCTTTCTCCGGGTCTTCGGAAAGGGAAACCCTTATTGTATCCCCGATACCTTCGGAGAGTAGTGTTCCTATTCCTGCTGCGGATCTAACCCTCCCATCTTCACCCTCACCCGCTTCAGTAACACCCAGGTGTATAGGATATGCAAGCCCGTTGTCCTGCATCATTTTAACCAGCAACCTGTTGGCTGTCACCAGGACTCTGGTATCAGATGATTTCACTGACAATACAAGGTTATTGAAATTCTCGGAGCGGAAGATCTGTATGAACTCGAGGGCTGATTGGACCATCCCTTCCGGAGTATTGCCGTAGCGGGTCATGATACGGTCGGAAAGGGAACCATGGTTGATACCGACACGGATCACGGTAGAATTCTCAGCACAGATCTTTATAAGCGGAAGTAGTCTTTCGTGGATCCTTTCAAGCTCCTCGTTATATTCTTTTTCTGTAAGATCTTTTTTAATGAAGGTCGCTCTTTTATCGGCATAATTTCCCGGGTTGATCCTCACTTTTTCAACGATCCTGGCGGCAGTTTCAGCAGCAGCAGGATTGAAATGTATATCAGCGACAAGAGGAGTTTCAAAGCCGGCATTTCTTATTTCACGTTTGATATTTTCAAGATTCCGGGCTTCCGTTACTCCCTGGGCAGTAAGTCTTACAAGATCAGCTCCGGCTTCGATTATTCTTATGCACTGTGCAACCGATGCAGCTGTGTCATTTGTATCGGTGTTGGTCATCGACTGGATGCGTACCGGGTG
>CAYPHL010000021.1:1542-23252 GCA_964410385.1 uncultured Rikenellaceae bacterium
ATGCAGCTGTGTCATTTGTATCGGTGTTGGTCATCGACTGGATGCGTACCGGGTGGTGGCCCCCGAGGGGGAGGGTTCCAATGAAGATTACAGGAGATTTATAAGAAGACCCCCTGTGGTCCCCCTGAGAGGGGGACGAATTGGTGATGTTAATGTTGCTCATTGTGAAGCCCCCCTGTGGTCCCCCTGGGAGGGGAACGGAATTGTGATGTTAATGTTGCTCATTGTGATGACCCTCTGTGGTCCCCCTTATAGGGGAACGAATTTTTGCAATAAGTGAACGAATTCTCTCGACTGATTCTTTGATTTCAGTTTCTATTTCGTAATTTTCGAAGCGAATTACGTGATATCCATTTAGTTTCAATATCTTATCACGGTAAATATCTGATTTATAAACTTCCGGAAGAGTATGTATACCTCCGTCGACTTCAATAATAAGTTTCAATTCGTGACAATAAAAATCGGCTATATATTCAAAAACGGGTTGTTGCCTGCGGAATTTATATCCGTCTACCTGCTTTGATCTTAACCTTGACCAAAGAATTATTTCAGCCTTTGTCATATTGTTCCGAAGTTGCCTGGCTTTTTTCCGTAATTCCTTTTCTTCAGCCCAACCCATTACTTAATAAAATAATTATGAATCATTTATCCCCCCACCGGGGGGATCATAGGGGGGGATTTTTATTTACCTCAATCTTTCTCCCATGTTACCCCGTCTTTAGTATCATTAAGCACAATCCCTGCTTTCTTCAGTTCAGCCCTGATATGATCCGATACAGCCCATTCCTTTTTGTTCCTTGCCTCGAGACGAAGATCCATTATGATCTTCATCAGATCAGATGTAAGCTTTTCATCACTTTTGTTTTCACTCTCATCTGTTAGTCCCAGAATATCAAAAACGAATGTATTGAAAAGATCTCCGGTTTCCTTTATATCATCAGAGGTCATCCCGGAGCTTCCGTCAGCTGCCGAATTTATAAGTCTTACTGCTTCAAAAAGATGAGAAAGAAGGAGCGGAGTATTAAGGTCATCATTCATAGCCTCATAGCATCTGGTCTTGAGGGATACTATATCTATCGAACTTTCCTCAGAAGGTTTAAGGTTCTTTAATGTCCCCGAAGCTTTCATAAGCTTCTTTAATCCTTTTTCGGCAGCGGTAAGAGCTTCGTTTGAGAAGTCGACAGTACTCCGGTAATGAGCCTGCAGAAGGAAGAACCTTATAGTCATCGGGCTGTATGCCTGGTGGAGTAAAGGATGATTTCCGGAAAAGAGCTGGCCGAGGGTAATGAAATTTCCCAGTGATCTGGCCATTTTCTGACCGTTTATTGTGATCATGTTATTATGCATCCAGTACCTGACCGACTCATTTCCGAGAGCTGCGGCAGATTGAGCAATCTCGCATTCGTGATGAGGGAACTGCAGGTCGATACCGCCTCCGTGAATATCGAAGACCTCTCCGAGATATTTTGTGCTCATCGCCGAACATTCAAGATGCCATCCGGGAAATCCCTCACCCCATGGTGAAGGCCATCTCATTATATGTTCAGGAGTAGCTTTTTTCCAGAGTGCAAAATCAAAAGGATTACGTTTTTCATCCTTTCCCCCGATGATCCTTGTATTTTCCTGAAGGTCTTCCAGTACTCTGCCGGAAAGCTTTCCGTAATGGAACTTTTGGCTATATTTAACTATATCGAAATAAACTGATCCGTTCACCTCATAAGCAAAGCCTTTTTCAAGGATCTTCTTAACCAGTTCAATCTGTTCAATTATATGACCTGAAGCCCTGGGTTCAATTGAGGGAGGAAGTGTATTAAGCTGTTCCATATTCTTCAGGAAGGTATTCAGATATTTCTGGACCACCTCCATCGGCTCGAGATGTTCGAGTCTTGCTTTCTTTTCTATCTTGTCTTCACCTTCATCGGCATCATTTTCAAGATGTCCCACATCGGTAATGTTCCTCACATAGCGCACCCTGTATCCAAGATGAAGCAGATAACGGTACAGTATGTCGAATGTTACGGCAGGGCGGGCATGACCAAGATGGGCATCACTGTAAACCGTCGGTCCGCAAACATATAATCCCACTAAAGGCGGATGAAGCGGACTGAAAGGTTCAATGGTGCGTGTCAGACTGTTATATATTGACAGATTGTTTTGCATAATCAATGATTGTGGTGCAAAAATAAACTAAAATTCCATGCGGATTACCTGTCTGGCTGTGAGCTGTTTTGAAATTTCCATATTCCTTCATATCTTTGACCTTGAAAATCTGTATTTTCAGTTGTAAAACATGATTTCACATCATCTGAACCGGAAAAATCTTCTTATTTCTATCATGCCTATGGGCATGGTCAGATGATCTCCGTGTATTTTATTTAAATTTGCAGCCTGAATTTTGCGAAAATTGCATCAGCGGGGGAATGCCTCATTCATATCTTCCTCTACCCGGCGGGGAAGTCTGTTCCGCTTCGGCGGAAGCCGTGAAGGGGGTATTTACCAGTTTAGCTGATATCTTTGATGTCTGACTGCAGTTAGTCAATATTTGTTTAATTATGAAAAAATAAGTTATAATGAAATATTCACCTGAAGATATTATAGAAAATAAGATCCTCATTTTAGACGGTGCGATGGGAACGATGATCCAGAGGCACAGGTTAAGTGAGGAGGATTTCCGCGGGGAGCAGTTCAATGACCACCCCAGGCCTCTGAAAGGCAATAATGATCTTTTAAATATTACCAGGCCCGGGATTATCCGTGATATTCATAAGCAATATCTGGAAGCCGGAGCTGACATAATTACGACCAATACTTTCAATTCAAACAGGATCTCGCAGGCGGATTATGGTATGGAAGGTCAGGTATACAATTTAAATTTCTATGCTGCACGTATTGCCACTGAAGCTATTATGGAGTTTGAAGGTTCGAATGGGCCTGCGGAACATTTCATTGCCGGTTCTGTTGGTCCGACAAACCGCACTGCATCGATGTCGTCGGATGTAAATGATCCGGGAGCACGTTCGGTCACATTTGATGACCTTAATATTGCGTATGCCGAACAGGTAAGAGGGCTGATTGATGGTGGTGTACATATACTTCTGGTCGAAACAATTTTTGATGTCCTGAATTGCAAGGCAGCTCTTTATGCTATAGAGACTGTCTTTGAAGAAAAAGGTAAGAGATTACCTGTAATGGTTTCCGGAACGATAACCGATGCAAGCGGAAGGACACTTACGGGACAGACACTGGAAGCCTTCCTTATATCTGTATCGCATTTCCCGTTGTTCAGTGTCGGCCTTAACTGTGCACTGGGAGCAGAACAGCTCAGACCTTTCATTCAGGAATTATCGGCCAAAACAGGATTCTTCGTATCAGTACATCCGAATGCCGGCCTGCCCGACCAGTTCGGGGAATATGACCAGTCTGCTGAATTTATGGCCTCGGTCATTGAGGATTTCATGAAGGAGGGATGGGTTAACATTGCCGGTGGCTGCTGTGGTACGACACCCCTGCACATCCGGAGAATTGCTGAAGTATCGAAAAGATATCAACCCAGACAAAAGCCGGATATTGTAAGATATACAAGACTGAGCGGTCTGGAAGCCCTGACTATTAAGCCGGAGACAAATTTTGTGAATATCGGTGAGAGAACGAATGTTTCCGGCTCGATCAAATTTGCCAGGCTGATAAGGGAGGAAAAGTATTCCGAGGCTCTTGCCATAGCCAGGAACCAGGTTGAAGGCGGCGCCCAGGTAATAGATATATGCATGGACGAAGCAATGCTCGATTCCGAAAAGGCAATGGTGAAATTTGTAAATCTGATCATGGCCGAACCGGATATTGCAAAGCTTCCTTTGATGATCGATTCCTCAAAATGGAGTGTAATTATTTCGGCACTGAAATGTATACAGGGTAAGTCGGTTGTCAATTCGATAAGCCTTAAGGAAGGTGAGAAGGTATTTCTTGAACATGCCCGGGAGATAAGGAAATTTGGTGCTGCAGCCGTAGTAATGCTTTTTGATGAAAAAGGCCAGGCCGATACCTATGAAAGACGGATTGAAGTGGCAGAACGATCATACAGGCTTCTCACGGATAAACTGGGATTTCCTCCTGAGGACATAGTTTTTGATCCCAATGTTCTTGCCGTGGCTACCGGTATTGAAGAGCATAATAATTATGCAGTAAATTTCATTAAAGCCACTCAATGGATAAAGGAGCACCTTCCTTATGCAAAGGTGAGCGGAGGTATAAGCAATCTTTCTTTTTCTTTCAGGGGCATTGATAAGGTACGTGAAGCGATGCACTCCGTATTCCTTTATCATGCAATTGAAGCGGGTCTGGATATGGGAATTGTCAATCCGGGAATGCTGCAGGTTTACAGTGAAATCCCTGCTGATCTTCTTCAGCTTACAAGTGATGTGATCCTGAACCGCAGGAAAGATGCTACAGAAAGGCTTGTAAAGTTTGCCGAGGGACTGAAAAATGAGGGGAAGAAAGAGGAGAAGAGTGATGAATGGCGTTCACTGCCGGTTACCGACAGGATAAGGCATGCACTGATAAGGGGTCTGGATGAACATATTGAACAGGATGTGGAAGAAGCCCGTACTCTTTTTGAACGGTCCATCGATCTGATAGAAGGTCCCCTGATGGGCGGGATGAATGAGGTGGGCGATCTGTTCGGATCAGGAAAGATGTTCCTCCCGCAGGTCGTCAAGAGTGCCAGGGTCATGAAGAAAGCCGTTTCGAAACTTGCTCCGTATATTGAGGAGGAAAGCAAAAATGCTGAAAAGAAAGACGCGGGCAAAATAGTCCTTGCAACTGTCAAAGGTGATGTACATGATATTGGGAAAAATATAGTCGGGGTCGTTCTGTCATGCAACAATTACCGGGTCACTGACCTTGGCGTGATGGTACCTTCGGATAAGATTATTGATACTGCCATCAGTGAAAAGGCGGATTTTATCGGGTTGAGCGGACTGATCACCCCATCTCTTGAGGAAATGAGCCATGTTGCATCGGAGATGGAAAGGAGAAAGGTTTCAATACCACTTCTGATAGGTGGAGCAACAACATCCGAGATACATACTGCGGTAAAGATTTCCGGCCAGTATTCCGGACCGGTCGTTCATGTAAAAGATGCCTCAAAAGCTGCAGGGGTCCTTTCAGCACTACTCAGGGAAGATAAGAGGAAGTATTTATCGGATCTCCGTGAGAAATATGTCAGGCTGAGGGACGAACACAACTCAAGGCAGAAGGAGAGGAAGCTGCTGTCACTTGACGATGCAAGGAAGAACAGACTGGTGACTGACTGGAAGGAAACCAGGTTGTTCCGGCCGCTATCCCCTGGTTATAAAATCCTTGATGATATAAGTCTGACTGAACTTGAAAAATATATAGACTGGACATTCTTTTTCTTCGGGTGGAAGCTTTCCGGGAAATATCCGGCAATATTCAGTGATCCCGTCAAAGGTACGGAAGCAAAAAAGCTGTATGATGATGCACTACATTATCTTAAAGTGATAAACGACAGGAAATTGATAACCGCAAAAGCAGTATTCGGCTTATATCCTGCTGTTTCGGTCGGGGATGATGTGGCTGTCATCACGGGTGATGCCGGCAAAGGATCCCATACTTTTCTGAGGTTTCTGAGGAATCAGGAAATCAAGGAAGCGGGTATCCCTAATCTGTGTCTGTCGGATTATATTGCTCCCGAATCTTCAGGTCTCACAGACAACATCGGATTATTTGTCGTAACTGCCGGTATAGATGAAAATAAATATAACGATTACAGGCAGGATGATTATGCCTCGATAATGATAAGGATGCTGAGCGACCGTATTGCCGAAGCAGCCGCTGAATGGCTGCATGAAAGGATAAGGAAGGAATACTGGGGTTATGCGGCAGATGAAGTACTGACAATTGAGGAAATGCTTGCAGTCAGGTACAGGGGTATCCGGCCTGCACCCGGCTATCCGGCATGTCCCGATCATACCGAGAAAAGGATCCTGTTCGATCTTCTGGATGCTGAAAATGCCATCGGCGCAGGTCTCACGGAGAACTTTGCAATGACACCTCCTGCAGCAGTAAGCGGCTATATTTTCTCACATCCCGCTTCAACTTATTTTAATATAGGTAAGATAGGGAACGACCAGCTTCAGGATTATGCCGGAAGAAAGAAATTGAGTGTTGATGAGGCTGCCAGATGGCTTGCCCCTAATCTTTGATAAATAATATGAGTGTTATTGAAAAACTGAGAAATGCCAGAGGGCCCCTTTTCACATTTGAGCTGCTTCCTCCGCTGAAAGGACACAGTATTGAAAAGATCTATTCAACCATTGACCGGCTGGTGGAATTTCAGCCGGCTTATATAAACTTCACATCTCATCGTAATGAGATAACATACAAGGAGAGGCCCGATGGCCTTCTTGAAAGGAAGGTCACGCGACTTCGTCCGGGTACAATTGCCCTGGCCGCAGCCGTGAAGTATAAATATAATCTGACTGTGGTACCTCATATACTTTGCGGGGGATTTACAAAGGAGGAGACAGAGAATGTACTCATAGAAATGAATTTCCTTAATATTGATGATGTCCTTGCCCTGAGAGGTGATCCTCAACGGGGAAGCCGCGTTTTCATTCCTGAAAAAGACGGTCACAGGTATACCCATGAGCTGGTGACCCAGATAGCCAATATGAACAAAGGCAAATATCTTGAAGAATCACTTGAAGAGACTTCTCCGGCAAATTTCTGTATCGGGGTGGCAGGATATCCTGAAAAGCATTCCGAAGCGCCGAATATGCAGACAGATATTGAGAATCTCAAAAGGAAGATCGATGCAGGTGCGCACTATATTGTCACCCAGATGTTCTTCGATAATGAGAAGTATTTCAGGTTCCGGGATGATTGCCGAAAAGCGGGGATAGATGTACCTGTAATAGCAGGACTTAAACCAATTTCCGCGCTTAATGATATTAAAATGCTGCCTCAGACCTTTCATATTGATCTGCCGAACGATCTGGTGTCGGAAGTGAGGAAGTGTAAAACAGATCAGGAAGCCCGCGAAGCCGGGATAGAATGGGCCACCATGCAGTCAAAGGAGCTTATCAAAGCAGGTGTGCCGGGACTGCATTATTATACACTAGGACGGTCTGATAATATCGCCAGGATAGTAAGAGCTTCGTTTTAATCCCAGCTACCCCCGCCACGCTGATAACTAACCGGTTCTACCCCCGCCACGCTGACGTGCATAGCCGTCAACCTAAGAAATGTTTAAATAACTAAAACTAATGTAATTATCTGAAATATAGTTAAATAAGTTTCCCCTCCTTTCAAAGGAGGGGTGGCCGGGATTGCTAATCCTTATATGTTTACAATTGTCCTTTTCCCGGCCGGGGTGGTTAAACGGAATTAACAAACTTGAACTAATTTCTCCGGATAAAATAAACCACCCCGGCCAGAACATCAATATTTCTGCCTATTGGATGATTTTGTGGTCTGGCCACCCCTCCTTAAAAAAAGGAGGGGAAACTTTTGTCCACAAAACTCCGTTAAGTTGACGGCTATTCGCTGACGCGTGGCTGCCCTCCCGCTGTCGCGGGACAGGCTCTAAAGGGGGCTTAAAATCATCTTAATGAGATAATTACACAATAAACTCGGATCTTAGCCCCCCTTTAGGGGGGATGGGGGGTCAGTGAGTCCTGTGGGGTTCGGGGGTCAGCGAGTCCTGGGTGGTCGTCAGATTTTAAATGCTTTCTTTATCTTTTCAACGTAATCCAGTTTTTCCCAGGCGAAGAATTCAACCTTTTTAATCCAGCCTTTCTTTCCGTTGCCATTGATCTCCCTTGGTTTGCTGCCGGGCACTTCATAATAGACCTCCACGTTCTTTACAACGCTATCCCGTCCGAAGTGTCCGTATGATGCTGTCTGCAGGAAGATCGGATTTTTAAGACCGAACCTTTTTATTATTGAATAGGGCCGCATATCAAAGAGTTTCTGTACTCTCGAAGCTATTTCTCCGTCTGTCAGGGTGTTCCCCTTATTGTCCTTTACATGAGCAGTGCCGAAGGTATTGACATAGAAACCTACCGGTTCGGCCACTCCGATTGCATAAGCAACCTGGATGAGAGCCTGGTCGCAGATACCGGCAGCAACGAGATTCTTTGCAATATGCCGTGCCGCATAGGCAGCTGATCTGTCGACCTTCGACGGATCCTTCCCCGAGAACGCTCCACCTCCGTGCGCCCCGTGACCTCCATAAGTATCGATTATGATCTTCCTTCCGGTGAGACCGGTATCTCCGTGAGGACCGCCAATAACAAATTTACCTGTGGGGTTTACCAGAAGCCTTGTCTCTTCCCTGAAAAGGTTTCTTATTCCTGCTGGAAGGGATTTCTTAACCCTTGGGAAAAGGTGTTTTTTCAGGTCAGCTGTTATCTGTGCCTGCATTGCTTTTTCTGCGGCCTTCTCCGATGCAAGTGATTTGTTTTTCGGCAGAATGAACTCATCATGCTGGGTGCTTATAACTATCGTATCAATGCGAACTGGCTTGTTGTTATCGTCATATTCGATCGTCACCTGTGATTTTGAATCGGGCCTCAGGTATTTCATCTGTTTCCCTTCACGTCTGACAGCTGCCAGTTCCTCAAGCAGCCTGTGGGCAAGCTCAATGCTCAAAGGCATATAATTATCCATCTCACGGCATGCATAACCGAACATCATCCCCTGATCGCCGGCTCCCTGCTCCTCGGGTTTATCCCTGACCACACCCTGACGTATGTCGGATGATTGTTCATGTATCGTCGATATAACACCGCACGAGTCACAGTCAAAACGATATTCAGCCTTTGTATAACCAATGTCGCGGATGACCCTGCGGGCCGTCTCCTGAACATCCACCCATCCCGATGTCATCACTTCTCCTCCGCAAACCACCAGACCGGTGGTTACAAAAGTCTCGCATGCGACCTTGGACTCCGGATCCCATTTTAAAAATTCATCAAGCAATGCATCTGAAATCTGATCGGCAACTTTATCGGGGTGCCCTTCCGAAACTGATTCTGACGTGAACAAGTAGCTCATAGTATTAAAGTATAAGTTTAAAGTTTGAAGTTTGGAGTACTTAGAGTTTAGAATACTTAAAGTTGGATCATAAGATTCATAACTCTAAGTACTCCACACTCTAAGTACTCCAAACTTTAAGTATTTTACAATTACCGGTAAAACTCGTGGCTATGTAATAACAGAATAGACGCGTTTTAGCATTTTTTTCTGTGGTTGCAAGCTGCACAAATCTTTCCACCGGAAAATTGTGTGGCAAAGGAAATAAAAAAAAATCAAACAAAAAAATCACATGCCGGTAAGATGTCTGAATACTTCTTCAAGATTATTTTCTTCCTTCTGAAGTGAAAGTACAGTAAGGTTGTTTTTTACAGCAAATGAAAATACAGCGGGACGGATATCTTCTGCTGAATCAGATTCCAGCAGCCAGAAGTCCTTATCTGTCAGACGGGCTTTATTTACATTGGGGATGCTTAACAACCCGGTGTCGCTGATTTTTCTGTCAAAACTTACCTTTATTATCTGTTTTCCCTGATTGATTTTCGAGTAAATGTTGTTTTTGTCCTCATCGGCAACAATAATACCCTTATCGATTATGATTATCCTGTCGCACACGGCTTCCGCTTCCTGCATAATATGTGTTGACAGGAGTACGGTTTTTTCCCTTCCGGCCTCTTTGATCAGATTACGGATCTCAATTATCTGATTCGGATCGAGTCCGGATGTTGCCTCATCCAGGATAAGCACATCAGGGTCATGTATCAGAGCCTGTGCGAGGCCCACACGCTGGCGGTATCCTTTTGACAGGGCTCCGATCTTCTTGCCTGCTTCCGGAGTAAGTCCTGTAAGCCCGATAATGTTTTCTATATTTTCTTTAGCTGAACGGCCGGGCTGATAGAATGAAGCGACGAATGACAGGTATTCCCTGACATACATTTCCGGATAGAGGGGATTATTTTCAGGAAGATAGCCGATCTTCTTTCTTATCGAGGGATCATCGGAAGATACTTCGGTGCCGTTAACCAGCACCGTACCTGATGAAGGGGGGATGAAGCCGGTTATTATTTTCATCATTGTTGATTTCCCGGCTCCGTTAGGACCAAGGAAAGCAACTATCTCCCCGGTTTTTACACTGAAGGATACATTGTCAAGAGCTTTCTGTGATCCATAAAGCTTGGTGACTTCCTGAACTACAATAGACATTTCTCAGAATTATTTTACCCGGACGCTGTTTTTTCAGTCGCCCCAGCCTCCCATGAACTGCCTGCTGCTGGCAAAACTAACCTTGGGATTTACACAACATACCGGGATCCTCGAACTGTTGGCAATGATCTGCTGCTCCGAAGCACCCAGCGCATAATCGGCAAACGTGATGTTCTTTGTAGTGATTATAAGAATCATGTCAGCATTTATTTTCTGGGCAAATTCAATTGTCCTTTCAGCAGGTTTGCCTTTGGGGATTTCGTGAACCTCATATTCTATATTGTTCTGGATGAAATATTTGACTGCAAAAGCCAGGTTGATCTTGGTTTTCTTTGCGAGATTCTTATCAGATGTTGCAGAGACCAGAATATGTATTTTAGATTCAAAATATTTACCCATATAAATTGCCATCTTTATCTTCTCCTTGTTCTCCTTCCTGAAGTCAACAGGGAAGACAATGTTATGAAATTTACCCTGGTCGGATGGCGGATCCTGGACAACGATGAAAGGAACCTTGGATTTAATAATTACTTTCAGTGCCCAGCTTCCCGTAAGCTTCTGCATACCTTTCATCCCGTGTGTACCCATGACCACCAGGTTGGCATCCTTCTCATTTACGAATTCAGCGATCGAGGTAAAAATACTTCCTTTTACAATGAACCATGATACGGCAATGCCGTATTTTACGTGAGCATTATCGGCAACACGCTGAAGCAGATACTTCTTCTCTCCCTCTGCTTTTGGCTTTATCCCGGGTTCAACAATATGAAGAAGGGCAACATCGTTATTAACCTGATGGCCAATCCTTACTGCATGAGCAAGAGCATTTTCCGCTACCGGGGTGAAATCCCATGGAACGACAACAAGTTTCCGATTTTCATCCATAGTGAATAAGAGTTACAGTTTAAACTCAAAGGTATTAAGAATTTATAAATATTCAAATCCGGCTGACTGACTGTATTGTTTTTGTTAAAATAAACTTAATAAGGAGCATTTTATTATTTTTGCGGGATGTTTTAATTTAAAATGAAAAGGACGAAGATTAAAGTATTATTGTCATCACCCGCGACAGGGTCGGATGTTCTCGTAAAGGGATGGGTGAGGACGAAGAGGGGAAATAAGAATATAGTTTTTATTGCTCTGAATGACGGATCGACAATAAAGAATATCCAGATAGTTGCTGATGCATTAATGTTCGATGAGGCTCTTATGAGGGATATTACAACAGGTGCATGTCTGGAAGTGACCGGGGAGCTTGTTGAATCGCAGGGTCAGGGGCAGAATGTAGAAATAAAAGCCAGAACGATAGTTCTTTACGGCAAATGTGATGCTGAATCATATCCATTGCAGAAGAAAGGACATTCCATGGAGTTCCTGAGGGAAATAGCTCATCTGCGTCCGCGCACAAATACTTTCGGTGCTGTACTGAGGATACGTCATTCGATGGCATTTGCCATTCATAAGTATTTCAATGACAAAGGTTTTTATTATCTGCATACACCTGTAATTACCGGAAGCGATGCCGAGGGAGCAGGGGAAATGTTCCATGTTACCACATTTGATCTTGCTGACGTACCGAAAAATAAAGACGGTTCTGTCGATTACAGCAGCGATTTCTTCGGCAAACCTGCAAATCTGACCGTCTCAGGTCAGCTTGAGGGAGAGCTTGGAGCGCTTGCAATAGGTGAGATATATACTTTCGGACCTACATTCCGTGCAGAGAATTCAAACACACCAAGGCACCTTGCCGAGTTCTGGATGATCGAACCCGAAATGGCGTTTTATGACATTGAGGATAATATGGATCTGGCCGAGGAATTTGTAAAATATCTTATAAGGTATGCCCTCGAAAACTGCAAGGACGACCTGGAGTTTCTTAATAATATGATAGATAAGCGGCTGCTTGAAAGACTCGCCTTCGTTCTCAATAACAAATTCATCCGGATGACGTATACAGAAGCAGTAAAGATACTTGAAGATTCCGGGAAGAAGTGGGAATATGCAGTCGGATGGGGCAGGGATCTTCAGGCTGAACATGAGAGATATCTTGTTGAGGAACATTTCAAATGTCCGGTTATCCTTACTGATTATCCCAAAGCTATAAAAGCTTTTTATATGAAGCAGAATGATGACGGAAAGACGGTGAGGGCAATGGATGTTTTGTTCCCGGGTATCGGTGAGATAATCGGTGGTTCTCAGAGAGAAGAGGATTATGAAAAGCTGCTGTCGCGGATCCGTGAACTGAAGCTGCCTGAAAAAGATCTCTGGTGGTACCTTGAGACCAGAAAATTCGGAACTGCTCCTCACAGCGGTTTTGGTCTGGGCTTTGAAAGGTTTATTCTGTTTGTAACAGGAATGTCGAATATCCGTGATGTGATACCTTTCCCGCGGACACCGAAAAATGCAGAGTTTTAGAAGAGATATTTAACTTTCTGTTTGCAAAGGGCAAAAATGTTAAAGCAGAAATTACAGCAAAAATTATTACAGAAGCTTTCCCCCCAGCAGATCCAGATGATAAAGCTGCTGGAGGTTCCCACATTGCAGATAGAACAGAGGATAAAGAAGGAACTGGAAGAAAACCCGGCCCTCGAGGAAGGTGAGGAGGATGAGGAAATTCAGTCGCAGCAGGAAGAAGAGGAGAATTTTGAGGATGAAGACAGGGATGAGGAAGAGTTCACTCTTGATGATTATATCCAGGAAGACGAAATACCGGATTACAGGCTTCAGACAAACAACCAGAGCAGGGATGATGAGAAGCGGTCAGAGATACCCTTCTCGGCCGGATCGTCATTCCAGGAATTCCTGGAATCCCAGCTGGGACTGAGAGATCTTACCGATAAGCAAAAGATACTCGGGGAATTCATTATTGGGAATATTGACGAGGATGGTTATCTGAGAAGAGAACTTGAAAACATTGTTGATGATCTTGCCTTCCTTCAGAATCTCACAACAACTGTTGAAGAACTGGAAGAGGTCCTCATGATAATCCAGGATCTTGAACCTGCAGGAGTGGGAGCCAGATCGCTCAGGGAGTGCCTTCTCCTTCAGCTTGCAAAAAGAGACCATGCCCTGCCTGCCACACGTCTTGCATATAACATTATTGATACACAGTTCGAGGAGTTCTCAAAACGACATTATGATAAGATAATCGCAAAGCTCGCGATCACTGAGGACGATCTGAAACAGGCTATTGATGAGATCCTGAAACTAAATCCTAAACCCGGAGGGGTTTACAGCGATCCGTACAGCAAGATTGCCCAGCCGATAATTCCCGATTTCATCCTTGAACACTCCGAAGAAGGCTTTGATCTTCATCTCAACTCAAAAAACCTGCCTGAGCTGAGACTAAGTCCGGCATACAGTGAGATGCTTCAGGCTTACAGCAGGGATAAGGAGAATAAAAAGGAGATGAAAGATGCTCTGCTCTTCGTTAAACAGAAGATCGATTCGGCAAAATGGTTTATTGATGCGATAAAACAAAGGCAGAATACTCTTCTTCTTACAATGAATGCAATTCTTGAATACCAGGAGGAATATTTTATCGATGGAGATGAAACGAAGCTTAAGCCGATGATCCTCAAAGATGTGGCGGAGATGACGGGGCTCGACATTTCGACTGTATCAAGGGTAGCAAACAGCAAATATATTCAGACACACTTTGGCATTTTTCCCCTTAAATTCTTCTTTTCTGAAGGCTTACAAACCGACAGCGGGGAGGAAGTTTCAACGCGGGAAATAAAGAGAATACTTCAGGATTGTATTGATAATGAACAGAAAAGGAGGCCTCTGACTGATGAACGCCTTACAGAGATACTCCAGGAAAAAGGTTACCAGATAGCCCGCCGGACGGTGGCAAAATACCGCGAACAGCTGAATATCCCGGTGGCCAGGTTAAGAAAAGAGATTTAATGGCATCTGAAAAAACTATATCGATCGACGACAGGCTGGCACAGATAGTTTCTGCTGTTTTTCATCCGCTTCTGATACCGGTGTACGGACTCCTTATAATTTTCACGGCTCCAGCACTCTACGGTTATCTGCCGGTACAGGTGAAAAAGATCCTGTTCTTCATAATACTCGTCGATAATGTTCTGATACCGGCTATGCTGATCTCATGGTTCAGGTTCAGGAATGTTATTACAACCTGGACGATGGATAACAGAAAGGAACGGATTATGCCCCTTATAACAACATCATTCTTCTATATCTTTTCCGTTTATCTGATCTACAGATTCCACATACCGTTCTTCATAAAGTTATTTATAATCAGTTCGGCTTTCCTGGCCGTTGCCGTAACGATTATCAATTTCTGGTTTAAGATCTCGATCCATGCGACGGGGGCCGGAGCTCTGACTACGCTTGTCCTGATCCTTTCCCTGAGGATGCATGTACCACTTGCAGGGCTTATGATACTTGTGATCCTTACATCGGGACTGGTTATGTCATCGAGATTATGGCTTGGGGCTCATACCCCGGGAGAAGTTTGGTCGGGCTTCCTGCTCGGTATAACGGGTTCATGCCTCTGTCTTTGCTTCTTCTGATAATTCTTTTAATGCTTTATCAAGAAGGATCCCGCTCTGCATCACGATCTCATCATTCAATTTCTTTTTTGAGGGGGGAAACGGAACTGACTCATTAAGTTCCTTCTGTGAAATAGCTGAAAACCATCCTAACCCCGAAAGATAACGGGATAAATATTCCTGTTCGGTCTGTCCGGGAGTAGGTATCAGAAGTGCGCTCCGGCCAAGACTTACCAGCTCCATTATTGTAGTATATCCTGCCCTTGCAATGATTACCCCGCTTACTGAAATTATTTCTTTCATTAACTCACGGTCAGCATGATCATAAAGCGTTATATTGCCCGCTGATGTCATTCCGGTCTGTCTGCCCGGCTTTCCTCCAAGTATGACTGCCGGACGATCGGTTTTCTTTAATATGCCTGTTAGTTTCTCTTCAAGTATACTGCGCTGAGGTTCAGGACCGGATAGTATGATGGTAATTTGGCCTGTTTCCGGGGAAGGTGTTTCATCTGATGAAGTAAGTCCGGAAAACCTTGATAAGATCCCTATGAACCTTGTATTTCCGGGGAGTCTGATGCCATGAGATAAACGCCCGGTGAGATTTATTTCACCAGGAAGGTCCGGGATTAAACAAAAATCGTATTTCTTAATGATCTTCCGGTGAAAAAATACACCGGTGAATTCGAGGAATGAAAAACAATGGGGGAAAGAAATACGCGGCTGGTGGGTTATATAAACTGTCCTTATATTTTTATTCCAGAGGCCGAAACGGTTGTCACTGATAACAACGTCTATGTGATGCTCCCGGATGATCTGTTTCAGCCTGTAATGTTCTGAAATGATATGATAAATGAGCGCCGGTATTTCGGGCAGTAGTCTGAGATATTGCGGTAGAAACCGTGAATACGCCGGTCTGAATCCGGGGAAATAAATATATGTAAGTTCCGGCAGTTCAGTTTTCAGAAATGCAATATGTTCTTCTCCCGCCCCGAAGATGATATTATGATTGAGTCCTCGCAATTTTTCGGCAAGGGGAATCATCCGGGCAGCATGTCCGAGGCCCCATTCCAGGGGGCAGATAAGGATATTTTTCCCTTCTTTCAATATCAGCCTGAAACCTGTGTTTTTATTCCCAGTTCATTAACAAGAGATGCAATGCGTTTCAGTTCGGAAAGCGGTACTTTATGGAGGTTACCGCCTTCAGGAGTATCCCTCGATATGGTATAGATCATCACTTCTGATGGCCTTATTCTTTCAACAGCTTTAAGCCAGGCGGAGATCTCTTCAGGAGTTGTATTGTCGATAACCTTTCCCTCAAATGTTCCCCTTAGAAAAAGAGTCTGTATGATAAGACTCCCCTTCAATCCTTTGAGGTTTTTAATGAGCTCTTCAACCTTTATATTCACTCTGGGCTGGTTATGGATCTTAACTGTGAGGTCAAATGCAGAATCGAGCTTCAGGATGTTTGAATCGACTTTGAGGAGGGCTTTTCTTATCTCCGGCTTTGCGATCGATGTGGAGTTTGAGAGGACAGCGATTCTGGCTTCCGGGAAATATTTGTCACGAAGCATAATACTGTCATCAATTATTCCCGGGAATTCCGGATGAAGGGTTGGCTCACCGTTCCCGGCATAGGTTATTACATCGGGAGGTTGATTTTTTAATTTCATCGATGACAGCTTTTCATCGAGAGCATCGTATACCTCCTTCCTTGTGGGAAGCGGTTCCTTTGCAGCATTGATATTTTTTGATGTCCAGCCGCATTCACAATAGATACAATTGAAATTGCAGACTTTCCTGTTTACAGGCAGCAGGTTTATCCCGAGAGATACTCCTAGTCTGCGGCTCTTTACCGGTCCGAATACTATTTTATCAAAAAGAAAAGTTGCCATCTAATTTATTTATATAATGCCTTAGCGACCCATATTCCACTGTTCCTTCCTGCCCTTGTGCCCTTGCGCCGCTGAGCCGTTGAGCCTTCCTGTCCTTGTTCCCTTACGCCGCTGCGCCGCTGCGCCTTCCTGCCCTTGTGCCGTTGTGCCGTAACGCCGTTGCGCTCTTATGCCGTTACCCCTTCCTGCCCTTGTGCCCCTGCGCCCCTGCGCCGTTGCGCCTTCTTTCCTTACATCAATCTTTTAACAACAGTTTCCGCAGAAAGTTTGAAATTTTTAAAATCAATTCCATCGAGTAGTAATAATCCCGGTTTTTTCCCTGGCCCGATAATCCCGTAATTATCCTCCTGACCCAGTGCTCTTGCTCCGTTTATTGTAGCCCAGCTTATCAGATCCGTCAGGCTTATGGATGGACAATGCTCCTGGATGGTTTTAAGTTCTGAGAGTATACTCAGTCTTTCGTTTGAAGCGAGGCTGTCCGTTCCGGTAACAATATCACATCCTTCTGCAGCCAGCATCTCCGCCGGAGGCATCAGGCTCTCTATATAAAGATTGGCGTTCGGGCAGAGGCACCAGTAAATATTTCCCCTTTTATTTATCCTTCTGACAACCGGTTTGCCGGCAAAAGTATTATGAACAAGTATCAGCGTGCCTGAGTTAGTGACTTCCTCAAGTATTGCGGAGGTACAGCTGCTGGGCGTGAGAAGCTTATCTGATATCAGTCCGGATTTTCTGAGGGCTTCCATCAGCGGACCGGATTGTTCAGAAACGAATTCCTCCTCTCCTTCAGTCTCCATAAAGTGGATGGATGTGACTTTGTTCTCAGAGGTTATCTCCTTTAAAAGCCTGAAGAGCGGAAGTGAAACGGAATAAACTGTGTGAGGAACAATGCTGAATGTTAATCCATAGGCTTCAGATTCTTCCGATAGTTTTAATATTTCCCTGATCCTTATTTCTGCAAGTCCCGGGTCGGAGGCAAAAACCTCGAGCAGGTTATGGTATCTGATCCTGCTGGTTTTTTTAATGCTGAATGTTGATGAGTTGTTGCATATATCGGCACAAAGTACAATGCCCTCATCGTACATGGCCCTGTCGGCTTCCGATGCTGCGGAAGCGATTATCTCCGGACTGCTTTTTCTTATTTGCTGTAGTTCTGACAGAAATCCGCCGAGCCCTGTAGCTTTGGGAATAGTTCCTTTCAGGTGGGACAGCTCGAGATGGCAATGGCAGTTCACGAATCCGGGGATAATAATCCCGTTATAAAATTCAACCGATGCACTTTCCTTAAGCGATCCACCCGTATCTTCAACACTTATTATTGTTCCGTCATCAGCGCTTGTAACAATTCCCATCCTGAGCGGAGGTCCGTCATTTGTAATTATGAAATGAGCTGATAACCGTCTCATTGTACTGCAGAACTTAAGACGAATGAGATATCCTCAATTCTGGCATGTCTGCTGATCTCAGCAGGATTGTTTTCGAAATCAAGGAGATGTCCCTTTATGAGCATTGGCAGGTTGTCCGGTATCTTCAGGACAAATGAATATGTATGGGGCCGCCCGTCCTTTATATATTCAGGACCCCTGAGGAAGGTACGTCTGCCGCTCACCAGGCTGTCGGCCCTGCATGTATAGGCTGTGAAGCATGGATTAAGGGTCTGATCGGACGGAAACAGAGTGAGGGTATACTGCAGGGTATAATCTCCGGCAGTATAAAAGATATGATCGAAATAGAGTTTTGTTGTATCCCTGCTTCCTGTAAGAAGATATAATTGTGAGCCTTTCCAGAGCCCTCCGCTGAGTGCCGGGATATCTTCAGTCATACCCTCAAGAAGCGATTCCATTTCTGTAAGCTTTCCTATTGCCTGATCATAGATCCTGATGAACTTTTTAGGCTTTTCAGTGAAGTAGTACCTCAGGGTCTTATCAAAGGCATCTTTTGTATAATCATGATTTTCAACAATATCTGTGTAATTTGCTACTGAATCCCGGGGATAGTATTTGTCATGCATGTCCGGAAGCGCGAGCAAGCCATCAGCCAGATGGATCTCATAAAGGATCTTTGTGAAGGTTTTTTCGGGAATGAGGCCCTTTTTCTTATCGCTCTTACACCCTGCCGGAATTAACAGGATGAGAAAAATAAGCAGGACAAATTTCCTGAGGGTATCAATATATCTTTCAGGATCAATTTTCATTCTTTTGCAGATACTTCTTTGTAAGAAATCTAACCGGATACCATGCTGCCCAGAATCCTATAAGCAGTACAGTTGCCGGGACAATTATAAAATCCTTCAGTTTCATCACGACAGGGTAGGCGTCAAGTATGAGGGTGGAGCTGTTAAGTTTTACAATCCCGTAGGTCTGCTGAAGCCAGCATACAATAAAGCCGAGTATAATTCCCGTTGCTGCCCCGATAATGGATATGAGCCATCCTTCGAAAATGAAGATCTTGCGGATCAGGTTATTATCGGCTCCAAGGCTTCTCAGGATCCCGATATCCCTTTCCTTCTCGATTATAAGCATTGTGAGGGAACCCACAATGTTAAATGATGCAATTACAATTATAAGTGTTAGTATCAAGAAGATAGCCAGGCGTTCTGAACGCATCACCTTATAAAAGATCTCCTGCTGTTCATATCTGTTCTGAACAATATATTCATTTCCGAAAATAGTCTTCACTGTCCTCTGAATCCTGACCGGATCAGCAGTTCCGCTAAATTTTATTTCAACTGAGCTCACCCCTTCATCATTCCTGATAAGCTCGCGGACGAAGCTTAGCGGCAGGTAGACATATTTTGAGTCGTATGACTGTTCAATCTGAAAAATTCCCGAGGGATAAATGTATCTTCTGTTAAAGGCGTCCTCCTGATCGATCGTTGCGCCTGGAGATACCTTTGGAACATATATGAACAGGGGAGCTACAAAGTTGATCCTTATTCCAAGATATTGAGCCACACCAATTCCGGGGACAGCCCACGAGCGGTCGTTTTCAGATTTAAGGATGAATTCGCCTTCCCACATTGAGCTGTCGATATCTGTTACAGTGGCATAATTTTCATCGACACCCTTGATGGTCCCGATAAATTGCCTGTCGCCATATTTGAGCAGAGCGTTTTCTTCAAGAGTAAGAGAATAGCAGGAAACACCGTCGACCTTTGAAAGCAATCCGAGCCTGGAAGTGTCGGGGGTAAAAGTTTTTCCTTCAGCAGCAGTAATTTTAAGATCGGGATCGAATGTGTTGAAGATCGATGTGACCATCAGCTCAAGACCGTTGAATACCGATAATATGATTATCAGTGCCATGGTCCCGACAGCAACGCCCGCAACCGATACCCCTGATATAACATTTATTGCGTTGCGCGATTTTTTCGCGAAAAGGTATCTTTTTGCTATATAAAGTGAGAGTTTCAATTTACTGCTTTCTTGCGGTAACAATCAATCCGGTCCCCGTTTTATGAGTGAACGCAACATCACAAATATTAAGTATCAATGAAACAGGAAAAGCGATAAGATAATAAAACGGAATCAACAGTGCAAAAAGATATGATCTGTTCAGAAGCCTGACCGGAAATTTCATTGAGAGATGCCAGGAAATATTCCCTGGCCGGCCGTATGTATATTTTACTTCAGTATCCCTGAATCCTGCTGAAATCAGTTTCCCGGTTATTTCATCAATTCCGTAACCGTTCCTTACATGTTCCCCTATAAAAGATTCCTCATCATTGCCGTGAACATCGCTTCCTCCCTTATCGGAAGGAGTCGAGATCAGGAGAATGCCGTTTTTCCTTAGTGATGAATTGAAATTCCGGAATACACTTTCATCATCTCTTATATGTTCCATGACATCAACAGAGATGATAAGGTCGAATTTATCAGGTTCTGAGAATGATGTCAGGTCGGCAACCCTGAAGGTCACCCTGTCCGACAGGCCTGCCCTGCTGAAAAATGTATTACAGTCATCAATATGTTCTTTGTCGATATCAACTCCGGTAATGTTCCAGCGTCTGTTCATCCGGATCATTCTCCAGGAATACTGGCCGAATCCTGATCCGGCATCCAGGATGGAGGCATTATCCGGTAATTCCTTCCGGATTGTCCGCAGAGCTTTTTTTACATGCCATGTACGAAGCAGAAGTAAATCGAGAAGGTAATAAAGCATTTTTCTCAGGAAAAGCGGACCGGAGAAGAGTTTGCCGACAGATCTTTTTATGGGTTCGTATTGCATGACGATCAGGCTTTCAGCAGTCTGTCGATCTTGTCGATATAATCAAGGCTGTCGTCGATAAAAAACGCTATATCCGGAACGATGCGAAGTTGTGATCTTACCTTGTGCCCCAGGTCAAACCTTATCTTCGTTGTATTATCCTGTACCACCTCAAGGACATGGTTATTATCTGTCGAGGGAAAGATGCTCAGGTAAATTTTCGCAAAAGAGAGATCGGGGCTGATCCTTACCTTAGTAATGGAGATCATCTTCCCCGGTGCAAATTCGCTGCCTTTGCGGAGGAATATACCGGCAATTTCCTTCTGGATCAGACGGGATACCTTTTTCTGTCTTGTTGATTCCACAGCCTCAGAAATTAAAATCATGCAAAGGTACGAATAATTTGAATGTGAACGGAATATTCGAGGAATTCATGAACTACGTAGGTTACTACGTATTAAAAAACGTATTATAATACGTAGTTGTATACGTATTAAAATCATTCTGTTTTTATGCAGGAAGCATAGATTTAATCTCCTTTGCCTGTAGGCCATAGGGTATTGTAAATAATGTTATGCGACATAATTTTAAACCTCGTATAGGTTATGGGGCAAAATACCATATCCGCTACGCGGAATTATTTCAACAATATAATCCTCTCTACAATACCATAACCGCTACGCGGTAAAATCCCAGGTAAATCGGAAAATAGAACAAAGTTGTTAAATATATCAATTTCAGATCTGCTGGGGTGAGGCCGGATACAAATGCGGCAGAATTTATATGCAAAAATACCGCGTAGCGGTTATGGTATTGTAGGGAATTAACAATTAAAAAA
>CAYPHL010000021.1:23352-36992 GCA_964410385.1 uncultured Rikenellaceae bacterium
ATGCAAAAATACCGCGTAGCGGTTATGGTATTGTAGGGAATTAACAATTAAAAAATATTAGCTTTGCATCTGATTTTTAAAAATGATATGGAGACAGTAGTAAGCGGCATAAGGTCAACAGGTAACCTTCATCTTGGAAATTACTTCGGGGCGGTAAAGAACTTTCTTAAAATGCAGTATGAGAACAATTGTTACTTCTTTATTGCCGATTATCATTCACTGACTACTCATCCCAGACCTTCGGATCTTCATGCAAATATAAAACAGGTACTTGCTGAGTACCTTGCCTGCGGTATCGATCCGGATGTGGCCACTGTATTCATCCAGAGTGATGTTCCCGAGGTTACAGAGCTTTATCTGCTGCTGAATATGAATGCCTATGTAGGGGAGCTTGAAAGAACTACTTCATTCAAGGAAAAGATAAGGAAACAACCCGATAACATTAATGCGGGATTGCTCACATATCCGGTGCTTATGGCGGCAGATATAATTATACATAAAGCCAATAAGGTGCCGGTCGGCCAGGATCAGGCCCAGCATCTTGAAATGACAAGGAGATTTGCAAGGCGTTTCAATACTATGTACGGTGTCGAATATTTTCCCGAACCGGATGCATATAATTTCGGGAAGAAGCTAATTAAGATCCCGGGGCTGGACGGAACAGGGAAGATGGGGAAGAGTGAGGGTAACGGAGTTTTCCTGGCGGATACACCGGCAGAGATAAGGAAAAAGGTGATGCGAGCCGTTACCGATACCGGTCCTCAGACACCCGGAGAAAAGCCTTCCGAACCTGTTCAGAACCTTTTTACAATCATGAATGTTGTTTCAGAGCCGTCGACTGTAAAATACTTTAAAGAACAACATGCTTCCTGCCAGATCCGGTATGGTGATATGAAAAAACAGCTTGCTGAAGATATAATCAGGGTCATCGGCCCCGTAGGGGAACGTATAAAAGAGATAGTGGCCGACAATAAATATCTTGCCCGGGTTGTATCGGAAGGAGCTGAGAAAGCCCGTGCAAGCGCCTCAAAAACAATCCGCGAGGTGAAGGAAATAATCGGCTACCGGCCATTCTGAACATTACCGTTTGTTTTAAACATTACCGTTTCTTCTGAACATTACCGTTTGTTTTGAACATTATCATCTGTATTAAACATTACCGGCCTCTCTGAAAAAAGAGAAGCCAGGCTTTCGCCTGGCTGAACTTGAAGGATCAAGTATATGATTGAGATTGCCTGTGTACTTATGTTATTTCAAATAGCGTGCCAAAATCTCTTTCATGAATTAATTTAATATCCTTATTTATAAAATTCTCTTTACTTAGTTGTTTTTAAGTAATAATGTGTATATTTAATGACCTGTTAATGACATCATTAAATTATTCACATATTGTTATGAAAGAATCAGATACCAGGAACATCAAAAAGCAGGCTCCATCTGCCTGTGTTTCGAGACGAGGTTTTATTTCGGCATGTTCAGCATGTGCCGCATGCCTTGCCTTCAAACCCGGATCATTTCTTATCCCTCCGGCAGCCCGTGAACAGGGATCAAAAATGAAGATCAGGATAATATATTCCCTTCATGCTCCGGTACAGAATCAGCCCGACTGGCCAAATGTAGGTTTTGATTTCAATCCGGTAATGGACAGGATCAATAACTCAATGAAATGCAGTTTCCCTGAATTTGAATTCATGTCTTCGATGGCTGCCGGTCAGGAAGATGCTGAAAAGATCGTACTGCAGGATCAGAAGGAAAATATCGGCGGATATATTGTTTATCAGATGAACTGCTGGAACAGGGTTGTACAGACAATTGCCAAAACGGGCAAGCCTGTGCTGTATGCTGATCTTCAGTTCGCAGGCAGCGGGGGATTCCTTGTATATACAGCAACATTCCTCAATGAAGGAACACCCAATGTCGGATTTGTTGCTTCATCAAAGATGGAAGATGTTATTTCTGCTGTCAGTTGCTTTAATTTAGTAAAGAACGGAGGATCTCCATCAGATTTTGCCAAGGCTACGGAACGTGTCAGGACCGGTTCGACACCTGCACCTCATAATCATCCGGTAAATCCGAATGAGATCAGATTTCTGTCCCCGGAGGAATGCACCCGGCAGCTTTCAGCATCAAGGATACTTGCCGTAAAGGACCAGTCAGCTTCTGTTGCCGAACCCATAATGGGTATCCCGGTTGAGTATATTCCTTTTGCCGAGGTGAATGATGCCTGGAGCAAAGCAGACAGGGACCGGTCTGCTGAAATTGCCAGAGGATGGCAAAAGTCGGCCCTTGAGGTTGTTGGTGTCGATTTTGAGACATTGCTTACCTCGGCGGCTATGTATCTTGGCATGAAAGAGGTACTTAAGAAACACGGGGCAAATGCAATTACGGTAAACTGTCTCGGAGGATTTTACGGAGGACATATTCATGCATATCCATGTCTGGGATTTCATGAACTTTGCAATGAAGGACTTATAGGAGCCTGCGAGTGTGATATAAGTTCAACGGCAACCATGGTCGCATTTAATATACTCACCGGAGGCCGGCCGGGATTTATCTCCGATCCTGTTATAGATACCTCCAGAAGGCGGATCATTTACGCACACTGTGTTGCTCCCAACAGGGTATTCGGACCGGCGGGAAATACGAATTCTTTCAGGATAATGACACATTCCGAGGATAGGGCCGGAGCTTCTGTTCAGTCTGTCCTTCCTGTCAATTATATGACAACAACACTTGAAATAAACAATCAGAGGAAGGAGATACTGATGCACCAGGCGGTGGCTGTCGCAAATGATCCCGACGACAGGGCCTGCAGAACCAAGCTGTGTGCAGAACCTGTAGGAGATATTGAAAAACTCTTTACGATGTGGGGAAAATGGGGCTGGCACAGAGTCACATTCTATGGCGATCTGAAAGCGCCTGTGTTCTCACTCGCAGATAGAACAGGCTGGAAAGTGATTGAAGAAGCCTGATGATTATTACCATTAATTGATTAACTTTACCCCCCGGGTCAATTAATAATCTGCAGTGGGTAAAAGGTCAGCCGTTATTTCTGTTATAATACTTATTTCAGGCCTTGCAGTTTTGGGGTATTTTCTGCATCAGGGCAGAAAGACAATGCTTACGGATCCTTACAGGGGAGTAAGTCCCACGGCAGCGATCATTATTGAAAGTATAGATATTAAAAGCTTTATCAATTCAGTAACTGCCGGCCAGGGACTGTTCGGGGAAATTGCCGGGATAACTGAATTTGAGAACTTTAACAAAAAGCTTAAGTTCCTTGCCGATCAGCTCAATAAGCCTGCATATCAGGATTTTCTCGACGGAAGCAGGGCCCTTATTTCATTTCATCCTTCAGACAGCGGAAAAGTCAGCTCACTCCTTTCCCTGGCTGTCAGGTCGGATATAAAACTCAGGCAGATAAAGGAAGCTATGAGATCGTCCGGTATCATAAACATTAGCGACACAATACTATCGGGAATTAAAGCTTTCTATATTGCTTCTGAGAACGGGAGTAAAAGAGATACTGTTTTTGTTTCGAACAGTTCCGGCCTGGTGCTTTTTGCCACCTCTCCCGGGCTCATGAAAAGTGCTGTCGCCCAGACCACAGGCAACGGAGATATAAGGGATCTTCCGGGATTTGCACGGGTTCTTCAGTCCTCGGGAAAGAATGAAGATAAGGTGTTCATTGTTTTCTCAAATCTCTCCGGCCTTTTGGGACATGTATTGAAGGATGGTCCGGCGATTTCTGCAGAAAAAGCCGGGAAACTGGCGGGAACAACGGGATGCGATATTTTCATCAACGATAATGGTCTGGTCCTTAGCGGATATACCGAAAGTATTAACGATAACGATATTCTTCATAAATTTAAATCGGGTCCTGCAGCAGTATTCAGCACTTATAAGATACTGCCGGCGTCAACAACGCTTTTTGAGTCGATAGTGTTTGATCCTTCGGTCCACAGCGGGACCGGTAAGGGACTGGTACCTGCAGCAGCGG
Organism: uncultured Rikenellaceae bacterium; assembly: GCA_964410385.1. GTDB lineage: Bacteria > Bacteroidota > Bacteroidia > Bacteroidales > VadinHA17 > LD21. The sequence continues at coordinate 27,353 of CAYPHL010000021.1, forward strand.
CGGATCTTGCCGGTGCTCTTCGCGATTACACCGGTGATGAGATCACAAAAGCATATATAGATATCAGGGGGAAGCCTGTAAAATCCAATTCCCTTATAATTTATGAGCTAAAGAACAGGGCCTATGCCGAAAAGATCTTTCTTGACAAGCTCACTCCCCTGATAAATGAGGAAAATATTTTCTATTTCAGACCCGACGATCAGATAAATATTCCGGTCTATATGACCCCTTACAAAGGATATGTCTCGGCCTTCCTGGAAAATTACCAGGGAGAGCATTTTGATTCCTGCTTTGCATTTTATGATAATTATCTTATAACCGGAAGCTCTTACAGTACTATATCGAGGCTGCTGTACGATAACATCCTGAACAAGACTCTTGCAAATGATCTTGTTTACAGGGATTTTGAAAGCTCGCTGCCAAGTACTTCGGGGTATTTCTTTTATTGTGTACCGTCCGGAATAACGACTCTGCTTTCAGGTTACCTGTCGGACGATATTATTACGGCAATGAGGGAAAACCGGAATTCTCTGGGAAAGATCCGGGCAGCAGGGATACAGCTCACACCCAGCAATAACATGATCTATAACAGCCTGTCGGTTCAGTTCAGGGATGAGGTAAGGGAGGAATCCGTCACGGAATGGGAGACCTTGCTTGATACGATTGCAGCGATAAAGCCTTTCTTTTTCAGGAACCATATAACAGGTGCTGCAGAGATATTCATCCAGGATCTGAAGAACAATGCCTATCTGATCAATGCCGCAGGACGTGTACTCTGGAAGGTGCCGCTTCAGGAAAGGATAACAGGATCTGTTTATATGATCGATTATTTCAAAAACGGGAAATACCAGTTGCTTTTCTCGGGAAGGAACTATCTCCACCTGCTCGACCGTAACGGAAATTATGTTGAAAGATATCCGGTCAGGCTGAGGTCGCCGGCCACAAACGCCCTGGCTCTCTTTGACTATGATAATAACCGTAATTACCGTCTTCTGATTGCGGGAGAGGACAGGATGATTTATGCCTATGACAAGACCGGCAGCGCAGTAAAGGGATGGAAACCGTTCAGGACAGGGAGCATTGTCAACTCTGAAGTGGCATGGTTCAGAGCTTCCGGGAAGGATTATCTTGTTATCGCCGATGAAAACTCATTATATTTCCTCGACCGTACGGGAAATAAAAGACTTTCGCTGAAAGAGCCGGTCACAAAAGCACCGGGATCCTCTCTTCGTCTGACATCGGGCAGTACTCCTTCTGTTGTGTGCACATCACCCGTGGGAACCGTACAACATATTTATTTTGACGGGAAAGTCGAAAAATTTAATCCGGGAGAGTTTAGCCCCGGTCACAGCTTCGATATCTTCGATGTGGACGGAGATGGCCTGGAAGAATATATTTTTATTGACAGGGGTATTTTGTATCTCTATGATAATAACAGATCTGAAATGTTCACAAAGCAGTTCGGATCGGAAGACCTCGGAGGACCGATAAATTTTATTTTTTCTTCATCCGACAGGAAAATAGGTGTTTTTGAAAAACAACGGAAACTTATCTATCTGATCGACAGCGAAGGAAATGAAATGGATGGATTTCCTCTGAAAGGCGCCTCGATGTTCTCTGTTGGCAGATTATCGGATGACGGAGGCTGGCACCTGATTGTAGGGGGTACCGACAGGTTCCTGTATAATTATAAGCTGGGAACCGCGTTAAGATAATAATGAAAACTCTTACAAAAATATTTATACTTGTTTTACTGATAACGGTTTCAGCCTGTATCAGGGAAACTTATGATTTTGATAAACTTTCAAAGATGGTACATCTTTCACCCACATGGGTGGTTCCTGCAGTGAAAGGTGATGTTTCTCTCAGCGACCTTGTCACAGCAAATGATACCCTGATCTTTGAAGAAGATAATTTTGTAAGGATAATATTCAGGGAGAATTCATTCATCGATCTGAAAATAGAAGATTATTATGATCTGAATGATATGGTGTCTTTCAGTGAGACCTACCAGCTCGGACGGATGAATGTGAGTTCCTTTTCAGGGAATATATCCTATACCCTTGACAGGATCACACAGAGGCTGAATCCGGCATTAAGGGCTCAGTTTGTTGCACTCAGCGGGACGACCTCAGTTTTCCCCTCATTCCCTGTCACGGTTCTTCAGGAAGGGACCTATTCCCTTTTCCCGGATTTTGAATATGCTGTATTTGACGAGGGATTTATTGATGTAAAGGTCACAAATAACCTGACTGCTCCGCTTCAGAATTTAAGTGTGACGTTGTTTAACACCGCCGGACATATTCCTGTCGGAGATCCGGCTATAATTCCATTCATTAATTCCGGAGAAACACGAACTGCATCAATAGATCTGGCAGATCGCACGGTCCGGAATTCCCTTTCGGCAATAGTGACTGTAAGTTCCCCGGGTACCACCTCACCGGTTTATATTGATCTTGCAGGAAGCGGGATTGAGATCGCGGTTACCGCGAGGGATCTGTGGGTCAGGTCGGGAAGGATAGTGGTTCCTCCACAGACAATATCGGCACTGGGAGGCGACGGTGTGGATACTATCGGATTTGATCCCGGGAGCGGAACGCAGATTTCTTATATAAGTATGAACAGTGGAGATCTTTCATATACTATCAGGTCAGGGACAGAATTATCTTCCAGCCTGTCCGTTACTCTGCCAACGACCCTGAAGAGCGGGGTGCCTTTATCAAATACGGTTTCCCTTGATCCAAATACTACTGTAAGCGAAAAGCTGCCTGTAGATAATTCAGTATTTGACCTGTCCACTATTCAGGATCATCCGTATAATATGATACCAGTAAAACATGAAATAACAGTGAGCTCCAACGGACGCATCATAAATTTCAGCAGCCACGATGAGGTTCAGATCGATATCAGGTTCCTGGATCCTGATTTTGATTACATTAAAGGATATTTTGGTCAGGAAACGGAATCCTTTGGTCCTGAAACATTCGATACTGAGATCAGCGATATTTTAAATAAGATCTCAGGAGGCCTGTATTTTTCAAATCCGGTGCTGACTTTTAATTATTCAAATTCATTTTCAATTCCTGTTGAAGTGGATCTCAGGGCCAGCGGTTACAGATCGGCTGAAAGAACTGATCATCAGCTTGGTAAGATAGGTCTGAAATTTCCGGCAGGGCCTGCTGAACGCGATATCACCGGATCATTTGTAATTAATAAGACAAATTCCACCCTTCCTGATCTTATCTCAATGCCTCCCGACAGGGTAATCCTTTACGGGACTGCGCAAATGAATCCGGTTAGTTCCGTTAACAGCCCGGGTAATTACATTTTCGGGAACAGCCGGCTGTCTGCCTCGCTGGAGATTGACATCCCTATGGAACTCAGGATGAACAACCTTCAGTTTACGGATACTGTCGGGAATTTCCTCCGGCCGGATGATGAGGATGATAATCCAGTCGATCCTGCGGATCTTGATTTTATGCAAATAAATTTATACACTGAAAACGGCTTTCCTGCAGGTGTATCGGTAAGTCTGGTCCTCTATGATTCTGCGGAAAAGATCAACAGGGCGATAGTTGAAACAGATGAGATGCTTAAGCCTGCTCCCGTTGATAGTGATGGGCGTGTCACGCTTCCCGCGGAATCGACAACAACTATCCGGATCGGACGGGAATTCTGGGATGCGGTCGATCAGTCAGACAGTATTATATTTGTATTTACAATGAACACAACTGACGGCGGATTGAAAGATGTTAAAATTTATTCGGATTACAGTATCAGATTCACTGCAGGACTCGTAGTGAAACCCGATCTGAAATTCAAAGCTGACTAGAGTTTTTTAAAAAAACAACCATATGACAAGGAAGTTATGTAATTCACTTATATTGTTGCTGACTCTTGCAATTGCAAATGCCGGCGCTCAGGACAGCCAGGTTCTGTACTATATGAATATTCCCCAGAACCATTTTCTGAATCCGGCCCTCCGGCCTTCAAATTCAGTATATATTGGGTTGCCTGGAATATCGGGAGTTAATGTGAACATAAACAACAATTTCTTTAATTTCTCTGATATATTTGAGGTAAGCAAGCAGGGTGATTCAACTATTTCACTCTTCCATCCCGATTTTGATATTTCGAAGTTCACCTCGAAATTAAAGGATCTGAATTATCTGGAGCCTCAGGCTGCAGTTCAGCTCTTTGGTCTGGGCTTCAGTGCCGGAAGGGACCTGTATATCTTCCTCGACGTTAATGAACGTGTTGAAATTGATTTTGCCCTGCCCGGTGATATGCTTAAGCTGGCTTTTGAGGGGAATGAACAGTTTGTGGGGAAAACGATCGACCTTAGCTCCCTTCGTACTAATGTAAGTTATTACCGTGAGGCCGGACTCGGTTTTTCAAAAGATATTACACAGAAACTGAGGCTTGGTATAAAAGGAAAGCTTTTATTTGGTGTTGCAAATGTCTCACTCGACAACAAAGCACTGAGTATTACAGTGCAGGATGATTTTACCCATACTGTTGATGCGGATCTGATGGCAAATATAAGCGCACCGGTCGGGTTTTATATGAATGATGATAATATTATAGACAGCGTCTCATTTGATGAAGACAGGTTCGATACCAACTCCGGGATATCCGATTATCTCCTTAAAACAGGTAATCCCGGTTTCAGTCTCGATATCGGGGCTGAATTCAGGTTGACGGAGAAGATACATTTTTCAGCTTCTGTCACCGATCTTGGATTTATAAAATGGAAGAGGGATATTTCAAATATTGCAGCGGAGAGCCAGTTTGAATTCAGCGGAGTTGATTTTGAAGATGTTTACAATGGAGATAAAACTTTCGAGGAGGTAGGAGAGGAGATACTGGATTCACTTAAGAATTCGTTCCACATGACTGATTCTGACATTCCTTACCGGACGAATCTTCCTTTAGGAGTAAGCTTTGGAGCAAGCTACAGCCCTTCCGGGAGTTTTACACTTGGTCTTTTATCATATACAAGGATAACCGGTAATCAGTTCAGGGAGGCACTTACACTGTCGGCCAACCTGAACCTGGGCAATGCCTTTTCAACCACACTGGCTTATACAACAGCTAATTACAGGTATGATAATCTTGGTTTCGGACTGGCATTCAGACTTGGGTTCTTCCAGTTTTATGCCCTTGCCGACAGGATACCCATCACCTGGAATAAAATTTTAAATGACGGTGAAAGTATTCCCCTCCCGGAAAGTTTTAATACGATCCATGCCCGCCTGGGTATGAATCTTGTTTTCGGTAACAAGGTTAAAAGGAAAAATGACAAACCAATGATAATATTTCAATAATAAACTTCTTTAACAATGGTACTTCTGCTGAGAGTTTTTCTGATAGGACTGATCATTTATTTACTTGTCAGATCGTTTTTCATGTATGGAAGGGATGACAATGATCAGGAGCAGGAAAGAAAAAATAAAGAGAAAAGTAAAAAGATATCAAAGGATACCGGCGAATTCATAGATTACGAGGAAGTGGACTAAAGGTCCCGGCTATCTGCCCGGAGTAAGAAGGTGTTTGGCCATTGCATTGGCAAAAACAAAATCGTTGAGGGTTTCACACCCGGAGTGAAGGATCTCATCTTTGTTGCCTTCCCAGCAAATAACTCCTTCATTTATAAAAACGATATTCTCCCCGATCTCGATGACGGAGTTCATATCATGAGTATTGACTATAGTGGTCATGGAATATTCTTCGGTAAGCTCTTTTATCAGCTCATCGATAAGTATGGCCGTCACAGGATCGAGTCCCGAATTAGGTTCGTCACAAAACAGATATTTGGGATTCAGGGCAATAGCTCTGGCGATAGCTACTCTTTTTTTCATCCCTCCTGATAATTCGGAAGGGAAGAGCTTATTTGCATTTATTATATTCACCCTTTTCAGGCAGAAGTTCACTCTTTCGTTTTTTTCCTCAAGGCTTTTCCCGGTGAACATATCCAGGGGGAATCTGACATTCTGTTCCACAGTGAGTGAATCAAACAACGCGCTGCCCTGAAAGAGCATCCCCATTTCTTTCCTTATCTCTTTTTTTGCATTGAAGTCGAGTTTGTTAAAGAGAACATCATCAAACCATATCTCTCCTTCATCCGGCTCGTGAAGTCCGGCTATCGACTTGAGCAGTACTGTTTTCCCTGATCCGCTGCGGCCGATTATCAGATTCGTTTTCCCTGTTTCGAATGATACATTAATATCATTAAGGACAACCTTGTCGTTAAACGATTTATCGAGATTCTTTACTTTTATCATGACAGCAGCAGCTGAGTGAGAATAACGTTGAAAAGCAGTATCAGTACGCTGCTGAAAACCACGGCTTTCGTGCTGGCACGTCCGACTTCAAGCGATCCTCCTTCGACATAGTAACCCTGGAATGCCGAAACACTTGTAATAATGAATGCGAAGAAAAGTGTTTTGATCATCGAATAGGTTATATAATATGGGATGAAGGCGTACTGGATGCCATAAATAAAATCTTCGGAAGTGATCACACCGGCACTCGTACCAGCTATCCATCCGCCTACAATACCTACGATGATGCTTAAAAGCGTCAGAACAGGATTGAAAAGCAGGGTAGCTATTATTTTCGGGAGTATAAGATATGATGCCGAATTTACTCCCATCATCTCGAGTGCATCGATCTGCTCGGTAACTCTCATTGTACCTATTTCCGATGCAATGCTTGAGCCGACTTTACCGGCAAGTATAAGGGCCGAGATTGTTGAAGAGAACTCAAGAATAATTGAATCGCGGCAGCCAAGACCTATCAGATAGGTGGGATAGATAGGGTTTTCAGTATTATATGCTGTCTGAAGTGTTATAACTGCCCCCATGAAAAATGAGATCACAGTAATTATGCCTACAGAATTGAAGCCAAGGTTGAAGAGTTCAAAAATCGTTTGCTTCAGATAGACAGAAGGCTTTTCGGGTTTGGAAAATACCTTTTTGAGTAAAAGAAAATAACGGCCTGTCAGCGAAAGGAACCTGAACATGATACTTGATTTACAGTGGATAAAATTACTAATTTTTAACGTATTTCTGCTCATGGGATATACAATCAGTCGCCAACAGCTTATTTAATTATATATTTGCAAAAAATTTCGGACGATACTAAAATCAGTTATGGAGGACAGGTATGTAATTATCATGGCAGGTGGTGTCGGCAGCCGTTTCTGGCCGCTCAGCCGCCGTGAACAGCCAAAACAGTTTCTTGATATCCTGGGAACAGGTGAAACTCTTATCCAGCAGACTTTCAGGCGTTTCAGGGAAGCCTGTCCCGAAGAGAATATTTATATTGTTACAAGCGCCGAACATAAGGATATGACTGTTAAACAGCTCGGGATAAATCCATCAAACGTTCTTGCCGAGCCTTTCAGGCGTAACACTGCGCCCTGCCTGGCTTACGGCACTTTCAGAATACTGAAGGAGAACCCGAAAGCTGTGATAGCCGTAACACCGGCCGATCACCTTATTGTTAAGGAAGAGGAGTTCTGTAAGGTAATCAGGGAGAGCATGGATTTCGTTAAGGATAATGATGCCCTGCTCACACTTGGTATCAAGCCCGACCGGCCCGAAACGGGTTACGGATACATTCAGGCCGATATGAAAAAACCTGTTGAGGGTCATCATAACCTCCTTAAGGTAAAGACATTTACCGAGAAACCAGACATTGACCTTGCCAGGAAATTCCTGCAGAGCGGTGATTTTTACTGGAATTCGGGAATATTCATCTGGAACATCAGGGCTATCCTCAATGCATTCGAAAAACATCTTCCGGATATGTTCTCGGTTTTCGACGAGGGGAAAAATCTGATAGGGACCGATAAGGAGGAAACTTTTATAGGAAGAACCTATACTGAATGCAGAAGCATTTCGATCGATTACGGGATAATGGAAAAAGCTGATAATGTTTTTGTAAAGTGTACGGATATTGGCTGGTCTGATCTGGGGACATGGAGTTCCTTATATGATCACTCTGTGCGGGACAAGAAAGGAAATTCTTTCATCAGCGGGAACATTTTTTCCTACGATAACACCGGAACCATATTTAACATCTCTCCGGGAAAGGTGGCAGTGATACAGGGATTAAAGGATTATATTATTGTTGAGACCGATGATGTCCTTCTGGTAGTTAAAAAAGAAGAGGAGCAGAATATCAAGAATTACCTCGAAGATGTGAAGAGGCAAACCAGTGACAAATATTTGTAAAAAAAAGAGGCTGTCTCAACAGCCTCTTTTTTTTGTATCCTAAAATTCCCACAGATCGTGTTCCAGGTTAAATAATTCCTGCTTGAGGCGGTCGGCCTCGAAAAGTGCGGATTTTCCGACCTGGTATTCACTGATCATTCTGTCGTTGAAAACGTTCGATTCACCAAAGATAATGCTTCCGAATCTCCTTTGCATAAAAAGGTCGTCGTAGGAGATCCTCTGTGCATCATTATTGCTTATAAATGCTTCCTTCTTTGCAAGGATATCCCTTACCTCGTCGAATCTGACCCAGAACAGGGCTTTTCTCAGCGATCTGCCAAGTTCCGAATCATAACCCATATAGTAAGGGCATATTGCTATTATTCTTACATCCAGTCTTCCCAGTTTCTTGTCAAAGTACCACTCCTCATACACCAGCAGCTGTTTCACCTCTTCAGGTTTGGCCGATTCGGTTATTGTGGAGTCGCGGGTGTTTCCTGCAGCATCGATCTGTATCTGCTGAACCCTCGTTTCTGCTCCCATCTGTGTTTCGATTTCCTGATATGTGGTCGGCACATTGACATCGATGGCGGAATAGGCTGTAAGATTGCCTTTCTTGATCTCATCAAGAAGGATCGTTATAAAGCTCATTCTTCCGTCAAGTGTCGGAGCTGTCGGGTAATATAGCGGCTGGTTTATCTTTTCGCGGAGGTCTATAAGACGGTAATATCTCTTTGACCATACAACATCAGCTTCCCTCAGGTAAGCATATTCTATCTTTTTCGCTTCCGGAATTGATTTCTTGTAAATATCGCCGAATGATTGCTGTCCTTCAGCAGTCACTGCAAAAATGAGAATAAAAATTCCAAAAATTATTTTCCTGCTCATAATATCGGTCTTTACTAGTCAATTTTAAACAACAATGGTGAAAGGTCTACGGTTCTGTTATCAGGACCGACTGCTTTTATATCTTTTATTGTCAAATATTTACCTCTTGTAAGCCTCTTCAGGAGGTCTTTTTGTTTTTGTGTCAGAGAGCTGGTTGTGCTTGGTTCTTCAAAGTCGCCCATTCTGTCAGTATACAGTATTGAGAAACCTGTGACTTTATACTGCAGGTCAAAGTCGAAGTCGGGGAGTACCGCAAAAACACCCTGCTGTGCAGTAGCTACATTTGGTGATATCGATCCTCCGTTCTTTCCTGCGAATCTTGCTTCAGGCTTTGGAATAGGTTTTACCCTGAACTCTATCGGAGGATAAGAAGTGGATCTGCCTCCGGCTTCGGTGGCTGAAACGATGACCTGAACATTCTGTCCGGTTTTTGCAGGTCTTACTGCCCAGTTACCCCTGAAAAATTCACCTCCGGTTCTCTTTACTCTTTCAGAGCTGAAAGTGCCGTTTACTACTTTAATTTTAATATTATC
>CAYPHL010000021.1:37092-44527 GCA_964410385.1 uncultured Rikenellaceae bacterium
ATTTCTATTTTGAGCCCCTGCATGTAATTGAATATTTCGTCGGCCCTCTCCTTGATCTCATAAGCCTTTGATTTATAGGCTCCGGCTTTTGTAGGGTTTTCGGCCGCTGCCCTGTCAAACTGCTGGTAAATGAGATCATTTTTTGTACCATAGTTGGCTATGGTAAGGGTAAGGCTGTTATCGACTTTTTTAAATGCCTCCACGGCTTCTTTTGATACGTTAAGTGCAAGCATGGCGGTAAGCACCAGGTACATCATACCGATCATTTTTTGCCGCGGGGATAACTTTTCGTGAGCCATTTTGTGGGAGTTTAGTTAACTAAAACCAATGGTTGCATTATTTAACATTCATTGCGGCAAGCATATTCCCGTATACATTGTTCAGAGCTGCCAGATTATCGTTAAGTTTTGAAACCTGCTCACGGTATTTCTTTGTATCTCCCGACGATTCGGTAAGATCTTTCATCAGGCTCTGAAGTCCCTGATACAGTGATTCAGATTCTTTAAGATGATTGTCAGCTCCCTTTTTCTGAAGTTCATAAGAAGTATTGAGGGCAGAAAGGTTCTTATTGAGCGTTTCAAGATGTTGCTGGTATGATTTGCTACCCTCCTGCATTACAGCGAGGTTGTCGGCAATGGTTTTGTAAGTAGAGCCTGTTTCGCTGACAACTCTGGTTACCGATTGATATGATTCAGAAAGTTTGCCCAGAGCTTCGGTGGCACCTGTTATCTTAGCGTGATAATCGTTGGAAGCTTTTGAAATATCACTCATTGAACTTATATTAGTAGTTGCCTCGCTTAACTTTTTCATTCCTATTCCAAGTTTCTGGAAAAGTTCAGGAGTTATTTCAGCCTTTTCAAGCATCTGGTCAAATTTAGCAAGTGCTTCCGAGCCTGCGCCTCCTCCGAAGCCACCTCCGCCATAACCTGCGGTGCCTCCTCTGGCAATAGCATCACGTGCTCTGCCGCTGCCTGCAACAGCAAGTTCATCAGCTCCCTCCTCGGGAATGCCTGCAAGTTCGGGGTAGACCAGTGTCCAGTCGATCTCCTCATGTAAAGGTTCAAATGCTGAAAAGAAGAAAATTATAGCTTCAGTTAACAACCCTACGGTAAGCATTATACCTGCACCCTGCCAGTGCTGTATTTTAAACAGGGCACCGACAATTACTACGGAGGCGCCAATACCGTACAGTTTTGCCATGAAATTTTTCCAGCCGCTGCTTTGTACTATTCCTGATAAGCTCATATACCTGATTATTTAATTGTTATTTCAATTATAATTCTGCCCCTATGTAAGATCTGACATTCCGGAATCCGATATAGGGTTTCGTGGAATCCTGGTATTCGTAATCCCTTGTACTTGTCTGAAGGAAATATGCCACATCTTTCCACGAACCTCCGCGGATCACCTTGCGTTTAAGAACAGGCGGATCCTGTGGTGTTGCATTATATTCATAATTGGGCTGAAGGTCGTGCTGGAAAATATATGCCGACGGGTGGTAGGCACAGCGTGTCCATTCTGCCACATTTCCTGACATATCATATAATCCGTATTCATTAGGTTCATATGATCCTACTTTTCCGGCATAAACATTTCCGTCGTCGATATAATTACCTCTCAGAGGTTTAAAGTTGGCGAGGAAGCATCCTTCATAGTTCCTCGTATATGGGCCGCCCCAGGGGTACATTGACAGATCGAGTCCGCCTCTGGCAGCATATTCCCATTCGGTTTCGAGAGGGAGCCTGTAGGCCATAACATCAACGACACCGCTTGCCCGCAGGTAACTGTTCATAAAGTCAGTCCTCCAGTGGCTGAAAGCATTTGCCTGATGCCATGAGACACCAACGACAGGATAATCATCAAAGGAGGGATGCCAGAAATAAAGGTCGGCCTGCGGATCATTGAATGAATAGGTGAAGTCCCTTATCCAGCAGAGTGTGTCAGGATAAATGTTAATAACAATATGTTTGATGAATGAAGAACGGTCCTTGACATCGGTGCGTGTACCATCGAGATTTGTCACCTGTCCTTCATAACGGCCGGTATTGTTCTCGTAGTCGTATACATACCTTGACTTAGCAGCTGACTGGTAATCGACCCAGTAGTAGGAATAATTATATTTCCTGACATCGAACTGCTTTCTGCCGTTAAATCTTTCTTCCGGAGGATAATACATCTCTTCGATAACGCTCTGAGTAACCTCTTCTTCCGGATCGATTTTTTCATCCCAGTTAAGTCTGTTAGGTTCCACTACATTGCCGTCGTCGTCGGTAATGAAATATTCGCGGCCTTCGACGCCTGCATTGCCCAGGTTTGTTCTGAGGATAGAATCACGTATCCAGTAAACAAACTGGCGGTATTTATTATTAGTAATTTCAGTCTGGTCCATCCAGAAAGCATCAACGGTTACAGTTCTTGACAGGCTGTTCTGTGCAAATAATGCATCCTGGTCACTCGGGCCCATCGTGAAACTGCCGGCCGGTATGAATGCCATTTCCATCGGCTCAGGCTCAAAAAACTTTTTCCTGCCGGGAACACCTGTAAGTTCACCTGTATTGGAGGTGCCGCAACCGGTAATAAAGATCAGAATTATCAATAAAAACAGAATCGACTTTTTCATACAGTAGGAAATTAAGATGCAAGTAATTTAAACTTTCATATATTATAAAAACCTGATACTCTTATATTTTGTACGACTTTTACCCATGCTGAGGTCAAAGCAGTAATTAACCATGAACTCGTGTGTTCCTGAGGTATTTTTTCTTATGTCCGAAAGAGGGAAATCATAAGCATACCCTACACGGATCCCGTTATAAAGTTCTATCCCGGCAATTCCTGTAACAGCATCGCCGGCACGGTATGAAACGCCGCCCCATACTTTCTTATTGTACCGGAGCAGTGTTGTAACACTTGCCTGAAATGCCCTGCCGTCACTGAAAGCAAAAACCGAAGGAAGAAGTTCAAGCGACGGATTGGGAAGCTGGATATTATATCCGGCTGTCAGGTAATAATGTCTTGTAAGATATGGTTCGCCTTTTGAAAATTTGAATTTTGCCTGATTCAGGTGCCTGGCTGACAGACCTGCATAATACTTATCGGTTGTAAAATAAACGCCGAGACCTGCATCAAAAACAACAAAGCTTTCCTTGCTCACCGGTATAAGCGGATCCTGGTCGGGCTGTGTGAATCCGTCTCCGTTCGGGACCTGCCATGTGGGATCAAGGGTTTTATTCATTACCCCGAGGCTGACACCGATGCCAAGCTTCCCGCTGCCAACATCAAGCAGATAAGTATAAATACCCGAGATATTAATATCTGAATCAAAACCGACCTTATCACTTTCAACCATCAGCCCTATGCCACTCTGTATCTTAAACGGAGAAACAGGTGCACTTATATTGAATGTTGTAGTTGAGGGAGCCCCTTTGAATCCTATCCATTGCTGTCTGTTGAGGGCCGTTGCACAGATCATCCCCGAACTCCCCGCTATTCCGGGGTTGTAGGTCAGAGTGCTGAACATATAGTTGCTCGACAGTGGATCCTGTTGTGACCAGGCTGTAAAGCTTATCAGCACTACAAAAAGGAATGTTAATTTAACACTTTTCATTTTAATGATGACCAACAGTAGAGATGCTCGTGCAATTTAATCAGCAAAATAAATAAAAATCTAAAATGTTACCAAATATATTAAATAACGGATGTTAACAAATTTTGTTATTAAACGCACAATAACAATTTTTGTTTCAATGAGAATGCGGTAACTTGTCTGTTAACGGATATTTATTTAATGCTGGTTATCCGGTTACTATATCATGATTTGAGCCGGCCGGCTCCTGTAAGCCATCTTTCCGGCACCTCATTACGGTTTGCTTTAAGGTAATCATCGTGTGAACACGCAATGTAAACAGGACCGGCATCGCCTGACGGCAGTTCCATCCACCATCTTTCGGTAAGATTGCTCCTGACGAAAATAAGATCCTCATTCAGGTCGGTTATTTTTACATGATATTTAATAAACCTTCCTGAGTTTGTATTGCTGAGGGAAGGTGTTTCATACTGCTTCTGGGAAAATCCTTCAAGAAAGAACCAGATCATCTGAGCCGCCAGGCTTGCAGTCTGGTTTCTGACATCAAGATCGGGATTTACATCGAATAATCCGAAGACCTTTAGGTTATCTGAAATGCCTGCATATCTTGCCAGCAGGCAGATTTCCTCGCCATAGAAACCGTTCGGGGAGGGAGAGACGGATCCCGGGGCTTCCGATTGTCTGACTGCCGAGATATCAAAAACAACGGCATCGGAATCCCTGAACAGGGGCTCGGTAAGGAAGATTGCCTTTCTCACATCTCCTATCCGCAGAAGTTCCGATTTGCGTTTCAGGAACCTGTTAACAACCTGCTGATCATTCAGGTAAGACTGATACCCTATATTTATATAATGATCGAAGGTACTTTTATTATTATGTATCAGCGTGCTCAGGTAATTAAATGAATCATTTCCGCTCTTTTCGCTAACATAATCAATCCTTGAATCGACTGTAAGGAGGGTATATCTGATGTTCATCCTGCTCAGAGCCTTATCAAAGGCAAGTGTAAGAGCGCTGCTGCCTCCAATAATCATAGGGAAGATATTCTGTTCTGCAAGAAAAGCAATTATATCAGTCAGGCCGGCTACAGTATCGTTGAAAGTAGTTCCCTGCTTCATGTTGCCCAGATCAATGATCTTCAGCTTTCCCGGGATCCTTGCCAGCTTGTAGAGTTCCCTTCTTATGCTGTCGGGCCCTTTAATTGAACCTGTTCCCGGAGAGTTCCTTCCCTCGGGAACACCAAAAAGAGCAACTTTGAACCTGTCAGGATCCTTCAGGGGATGGTTTTCGGTATGGATCACAATATTGTGCGGAAACCCGGCCTGAAGAGCCAGAAATTCGAATTCAGGACTTTCAATGCTTACCGGATCAAAATAATCGTTGAGATCTGTCATTCTGATTATTTAACTTTTATAATTCTTATCCTTTGTGCTCTTTGTGATAACCTTTGTGTCCTTTGTGGTTAAAAATTTCTATTTTGTTTTCTTTTCACTCTTTTCAATAATGGTAATGCATTCTTCCTTTGTCAGCTTTTCAATATCGGTACCTTTCGGGAGCCTGTAGTTCTTTTTCTCCCTTGTAAGATAGGGGCCGTATCTTCCGTTCAGAAGCATTATATCCCCGAAATCTTTAAGGACCTTTTTCTTTTCGTTTTCGTCTTTTTCCCTGATGATCTCGAGAGCTCTTTCGAGTGTAACTGTATATGGATCATCGGCGCCTTTCTTAAGGGAGTAGAACTTGTTCCTGTATCTCAGGTAAGGTCCGAATTTTCCTGTGCCGACTATTATTTCCGAATCCTCAGCCTGCCCGAGTGAACGCGGAAGGCTGAAAAGACGGAGAGCTTCTTCGAGTGTAATTGTCTCGATGAGCTGGTTGCGGGTAAGGCTTGCATATCGTGGTTTGGCTCCGTTATCGGCATTCCCGATCTGTGCAACCGGACCGAACCTGCCCATTCTTACAGTCACCGGCTCACCTGTTTCCGGATGAGTGCCCAGAACCCTTACTCCTGTCTGACGGTTTTTCTTTTCAAGAGTTTTCTCAACGGTTTTATGAAAAGGGCCATAGAATTTATGCAGCATCCCTGTCCATTTCAGCTTGCCGAGAGCGATCTCATCAAACTGTTCTTCAACCTCTGCTGTAAAATTGAAATCGACTATTTCCGGAAAGTTCTCAACAAGAAAATCATTTACGATCATCCCGATATCCTGAGGGAAAAGTTTGGATTTCTCTTTTCCTGTGATTTCGCTTTTAATTGTTGATGTTATTTTTCCCTTTTCGAGGGTATATAGTTTTATCTGCCGTTTTTCTCCCGGTCTGTCTTCTTTCAGGACATATCCCCTGTGCTGGATTGTTGAGATAGTGGGAGCATATGTCGACGGCCGGCCAATACCAAGTTCTTCAAGCTTTTTGACAAGGCTGGCTTCAGTATAACGTGGTGACGGCTGCGTATATTTCTGAACAGCAGATACTATATTATAATAAAGAGGCATATCTTTTTCCACCGGCGGGAGAAGATCCTTTTCCTCATCAGTGTTTTCGGTATCTGTGGATTCTGTATAAACTTTCAGGAATCCGTCAAATTTGACAACTTCGCCTGTTGCATTGAATGTAACAGGTGAATTATCCATATTTATTGAAATTGTTGTTTTTTCAACAATTGCATCGGCCATCTGAGATGCGATTGTTCTTTTCCAGATCAGGTCGTAAAGCTTTTTTTCATTCTGGTTACCCTGGATTTCCGAATTGTCGGGGTAAGCCGGGCGGATAGCCTCATGTGCTTCCTGTGCGCCTTTCGATCTGGTCACATACTGTCTGGTTTTAGAATATTTTTCCCCGAATAAGGAAACTATCACTTCACGCGATTTTGCCAGTGCAAGTTTTGAAAGATTCGTGGAGTCGGTCCTCATGTATGTTATTTTTCCGGCTTCGTACAATTTCTGGGCTACAGTCATTGTCTGGGCAACGGAGAAGCCCAGTTTCCTGTATGCTTCCTGCTGGAGTGTGGATGTTGTGAAGGGAGGTGCCGGAGACCGGGTTCCCGGCTTGACAGTAATTCCTGCAACGGCGAAGTGTGCAAGGTTACACTGCTGAAGGAATTTTTCCGCCTCTTTCTCATCGGGAAATCTTTTGGATGCCTCGGCCCTGATAACTGCAGATTCTTCAATGGTATCACCGGTCCGGAATAAAGAAGTTACCCTGTATGAGGATTCAGGTTTGAAGGCAATGATCTCGCGTTCGCGGTCAACAATAAGTCTTACAGCGACCGATTGTACTCTCCCTGCAGAAAGTGACGGCTGAACCTTTTTCCAGAGCACAGGTGATATTTCAAACCCGACCAGCCTGTCGAGGATACGTCTGGCCTGCTGGGAGTTGACAAGGTTCATGTCGATCTTTCTCGGATTCTCAACCGCTGAAGAGATTGCATCTTTCGTTATTTCGTGGAATACGATCCTGCGGGTTGTTTCAAGATCCAGGCCGAGGACACCTGCAACATGCCATGCTATGGCTTCCCCTTCACGGTCCTCATCAGATGCGATCCAGATATTTTTCGCATCTTTGGCAGCCTTACGCAATTCAGTTACTACCTTGACTTTTTCCTGAGGGATCTCATATTCGGGCCTGAAATCTTTTTCAATATCTATCCCGAGGTTTTTCTTTGCCAGATCCCTGATATGCCCGAAGCTGGATACAACACGAAAATCTTTTCCAAGGAACTTCTCGATGGTTTTAGCTTTAGCCGGTGATTCAACAATTACAAGGTTTTCGACCATTTACAGAACGGTTTTTTTTATTTAAAAACACGACAAAGTAAATCATTTAGGTACCAAACTTCAAAATAAACCGTTAAGA
>CAYPHL010000022.1:0-3528 GCA_964410385.1 uncultured Rikenellaceae bacterium
ACAAATGCCGACGCATCTCCGCCGCAACGGATAATGTCGCGAACGATTGTTGAATTTACATGTGCATGCTCGGGTACGGTAAGAAGGAAGACCGATTCGATCTCAGATTCCAGAACTTTATTTGACTGGGCGATTGCCCGTTCAAACTCAAAATCGGCAGCAGTTCTCAGTCCTCTCAGAATATACCTTGCACCGTGCCTCCTGCAATAATCAACCGTAAGTCCTTCATAATGGTCGACCTTTACCCTCGGCTCATTCTGAAAGACTTCAGATATCATTGATTTCCGTGTATCAAGAGAGTAATAGCTTTGTTTAAGCGGATTAGCGCCAACTGATACTATTATCTCATCAAAAATATTCAGTCCGCGTTTGACTATCCCCTCATGTCCTATTGTAAAAGGGTCAAATGAACCCGGGAATACAGCTATCTTCTTCATCCGAAAGAAATTTTCCTGGCATTGCTGACCTTCTGCTTCAGAAGGGCCAGCTCAAGCACATCCATAATAGTGCCTACATAATGGAATTTCAATCCTTTAATATAGATCTCCTTGATATCCTCAACATCTTTCCTGTTCTCTTCCGAGAGAATTATCTCCCTGATGTTTGCTCTTTTGGCAGCAAGGATCTTTTCTTTAATACCTCCTACAGGCAGGACTTTCCCTCGAAGGGTTATCTCACCTGTCATAGCTACATATTTCTTAACTTTTCTCTGTGTAAATGCCGATGCGATGGATGTAGCCATAGTTATTCCTGCAGACGGACCGTCTTTTGGTATCGCTCCCTCAGGAACATGAACATGTACATTCCATTTTTCCGAAAAGTTCTCCGGCAGGTTTAGAAGTCCTGCATTTGCTTTCAGGTATTCGAGGGCAAGAATGGCTGATTCCTTCATGACCTCTCCGAGATTTCCCGTCATTGTAAGCTTTCCGGCGCCGGCGCTTATACTTGTTTCCACAAAAAGGATCTCCCCTCCTGCTGCGGTCCATGCCAGACCGGTAACAATGCCGGCCTGTTCATTACCGGTATACAGGTCTTTTGTGTACTTCTGAGGACCCAGTATTTCAGCAAGATCTTTTTCAGCGATTGCAGGCTTGTATTTTGTTCCTGATGCAATGTTTTTTGCCGTGACCCTGACGATCTTTGCCAGACGTTTGTCAAGTTCCCTGACACCCGATTCGCGGGTATATCTTTCGATAAGCTTTTCAAAGACATTGTTGCTGATGATCAGCTGACTGGGTTTAACACCATGATTCTCAAGCTGTCTGGGCAAAAGATGTTGCCCGGCGATCTCCAGCTTCTCCTCCACAAGATAGCCGGTTATCTCTATTGTTTCCATTCTGTCGCGGAGAGCGGGACTAATCGTACTAAGAGTATTTGCCGTTGCAATGAAGAGTACCCTCGACAGATCATACTCCATCTCGATGAAGTTATCGAAAAAAGTACTGTTCTGCTCCGGATCGAGTACTTCAAGAAGGGCTGATGAAGGATCACCTCTGAAATCCTGGCCAACCTTATCAATTTCATCAAGGATGAATACAGGATTTGAAGTACCCGCACGTTTGATGTTCTGGATTATCCTACCCGGCATCGCACCGATATATGTTTTTCTGTGACCCCTTATTTCCGCTTCATCATGAAGTCCGCCGAGTGACATCCTGACATATTTTCTGCCAAGGGCTCTGGCAACAGATTTCCCAAGGGATGTTTTTCCGACTCCGGGAGGTCCGTAAAGGCAAAGGATCGGTGATTTAAGATCACCCTTGAGCTTGAGCACGGCAAGGTGTTCAAGGATTCTTTCCTTAACGTCATCAAGTCCGAAATGATCATCATCAAGTACCTGGCGTGCATTATTAAGATCAAGATTATCAGGCGTGTATTCACCCCACGGCAGATCAAGCAGGGTTTGGATATAATTGACCTGGACAGAATATTCTGCGGCAGCAGGATTCAGACGGCGAAGCTTATCGAGTTCCTTATCAAATATTTTCCTGACATCGGCGCTCCATTTCTTGTTATCTGCTTTCCTTATGTATTCCTCTATTTCTTTTTCAACAGGATTCCCGCCGAGCTCATTCTGTATGGTCTTCATCTGCTGATGAAGCAGAAATTCCCTCTGCTGCTGATCAAGGTCACTTTTAACCTTAGACTGAAGCTCATTCTTCAGTTCAAGGACCTGGATCTCCTGTACAAGGAACTCAAGAAGCATAAATCCCCTGTCACGTATATTGTTTATTTCCAGAAGCTTCTGCTTGTCCTGAACCTTTATGTCAGTATTTGAACATATAAAGTTGATAAGATAAGTATTGTTCTCGATGTTCTTTATTGCAAAAGTTGCTTCGGGACTTATATTCGGATTTATCTTAATGATCTTGAGGGAAAGATCTTTGAGAGACCCGACTATTGCATCGAAGTCTTTGCTTTGTTTTTCAGGTTTTTTCTCGGGAATGGATCTGACTTTGGCTACAAAGTAAGGATCGTCGGAGATCAGTTCGCTGAGTATCATTCTTTTCCTGCCCTGTATTATGGCAGTGGTCGAACCATCCGGCATTTCAAGGAGCTTGACGATCTGTCCGATGGTACCTACCTGATGAAGGTCGGCAAATCCCGGATTCTCCTGATCCGGATCCTTCTGGGCAACTGTCCCTACTATCTTATCGGTCCTGTAAGCATCTTTTATCAGCTGTATGGAACGTGGTCTGCCTATTGATATCGGAAGTACCACCCCCGGGAAAAGTACGGTATTTCTTAGCGAAAGCACCGGAATTACATCAGGTACCTCAACATCCTCAAGATCCCTGTCGTCGCCATCAGATATGATGGGTATTATATCTCCCTCACCATCAAGCATGTCCGGGATGAACAGATCATTTACCGTACGTCTGAATTTCTTCTCCATTTAGTGTCTCCTGTCAAAACCTGCTACCGTAAGTGCCAAATTTACTGAATATTTTCTCAAAAAAGCCGTTTCAATCCTACGCAATGATTATGCCAAATGTTTCACAAACCGTATTCTTTTTATCACCCTGAACCTTCAGGGGACGGACCGGGAAGGCACTTATCCACCTGAATCCCTGCCTGCTCCGGGCAACCAGGTACTACAAAAAAGGGGCTTCTTACAGAGCCCCTTTGCATTTCAGTTATCTGAATATTACTTTTCCTTTTTCTTACTGACGTGATCTTTATAGCGGTTCATGAACTTATCAACCCTTCCTGCGGTATCAACAAGCTTCATCTTACCGGTATAGAAGGGATGAGACGTATTTGAGATCTCAAGCTTAATAAGGGGATATTCATTCCCGTCTTCCCATTTAATGTTTTCCCGTGAAGGAGCAGTAGATTTTGTCAGGAATGAGTAACCGTTTGACATATCCTGAAATACAACAAATCTGTAATTCCCCGGATGTATTCCCTGTTTCATTGTTATATCTGTTTATTATTTTTAATATAAATCGTCTCTGTTTAGGGAGTGCAAAATTAACTAGTAATTTTCAATTTGCCAAATGATTTTTTAAATCCCATCTCCTTTTC
>CAYPHL010000022.1:3628-42903 GCA_964410385.1 uncultured Rikenellaceae bacterium
ATTAACTAGTAATTTTCAATTTGCCAAATGATTTTTTAAATCCCATCTCCTTTTCCCCTCTTCCCCTCTTCTCCTATTCCCATTTTCCCCTCTTCTCCTCTTCCCCTCTTCTCCTCTTCCCCTCTCCTTCATCTCCTTCCCGTCCTTTTCTCCTATCACTGGATATCAATTATCCGGCGGTCTACCAGAATGAATACCACGGCAGTAAGGATTGAGTAGATAATAAATAACTTAAGCGGGATATATTCGGTTGGTTTAATTTTCATTTTAACCCAGACATACCCGGCAAGGAAGATCTTTGCAATACAATAAACGATGAAAGTGGCGAGCGCCACGCCCACAATTCCGTAACCCCATTTTATCATAAGGAGGCTGAGGGGGATATTGAGTCCGACCTCAACAAGTGCGGCAATAAGGGTTATCCTTGTTTTCTTTCTGCCAATTACAATCGTCTGGGGGAATACAAGCCGTGGTATTATCAGTAGTGAATATACAAGGAATACCCCGGCGCTCTTATGAAACTCTGGTGCAAACAGTCGCGGATACAACCACCGGGTAAAAAGCATTATTACCATTGTCACCGGGAACAGCAGGTGCATAAGCCTTTTTGACTTAAGCTTCAGTTTAACCAGCGAATCTTTCATTTTAGCTCTTGTTGCAAATTCAGGGAGCATTGCATTGCTAAGCCCGTTTGCAAGAAGAAGGACAAGAGGAAATTCCTTTGCACCATAACGGAACCACGCGAACATAGCCGGATCGCGATATACCGTTGATATTATCACACCATCTATATACTGTGCAGAACCGCTTATTAGTGAAGTTATAATTAGAGGAGCTCCAAGATAAAGATGTTCCTTCATGAATTTCCATGAAAATTCCGGGGCTGTATAGCGTTTGAGGAGAACTATCAGCCATATCCATCTCACTCCCGTAATAACCAGAAGGCCATAGACCGACCAGATAATATCCTTCCCGGCAAGGATAGGTGCAATAACCAGTATAAGCTGTGCCGAGAATGTATAAAATCCGTACTGGATTATCCTGTATGATCTGTTGTTAAGCAGATAAATGTATTCAATAAGGCAGACCGGACTGCTCAGAAGAAGATAGAGCAGAAGGAGGTTCATGAATGGGATGTTTCCCGACAGGTGGAAAACCGATATACTACCCTTGACTGAATGGCCAATGATGAAAGTCAGCAGGCTGAAAAATGTAAGAAGAAGGAAAGCATTGAATATTTCCGGAGACTTCCCTTTTCCGGTATCCCCCATTTTCCTGTAGGTTCTGTTACGGTGGTAAAGCGGCAGCAGTGCCTGGATAATACCAGTGACCCAGAAAAAGCTCAGCATGCCAGCGATGAAGAGGAACATTTCCCATTTTCCTATTTCCGCACTTGACAGGTGGGTCTTTGTAAATACAATACTTATAATAAGGAAGACGATAAACCTTGAGAGCTGGTAGATCTGAAGACCTGAAATATTATCGACAAATTTTATTAATTTCAGTTTCATCATTCTAAAAAACGCACAAATATAGTAATTGGAGGTTTTGGTAAGAAATTAAAAACAAAATTTTGCTAATAAAAATATTGGGACTATTTTTGCATTCCTGAAACGGTGGATGTAGCTCAGCTGGTTAGAGTACCGGATTGTGGTTCCGAGGGTCGTGGGTTCGAATCCCATCTTCCACCCCAAAAATAAAAAGGCTGTCCGTCGCAGGCGGTGCAGCCTTATTTTTTTATGAGCGTCTGAAGCTTGCTGAAGTAAGTGATTTATACTTTTTTCAGGAAACTAATACAACATTCAAACCAGATTAATCCTCTGACCTGAATAATGGGATTCAAGTGCTGCCGTAAAAAGTTCATGGCTCCACTTTGTTTCTTCCGGTGTTACATTTCCGAAGACGTTCTTATTCTCCTTTCCCGAAAATTCACTCACAAATGCTCCCAGCATCTGCTGAAATGCATCGGAAAAGCCAAATTCAAATATTCCACCGGTTATTGATGGGATTACAGACTGTGAACCAATATCAATCCTTGTCCATCCCTGTTCCTTACCACCTGTTACCAGAAAATAAAATGCTTTAGGATCATGAGTTGTGAACCTGGCAGAACCCTCAGTCCCATAAACCTCAATAAACCAGTTGTTTGTTGCTCCAGGAGCCATCCTTTTTGTTTCCACAACCATTGTAAATTCCTTGCCTGATGTCGGATCCTTACTGACACATGTAAGAACTGCATTATCCCAGGTTTTGCAAGGTAAGACTCCTCCCTTACCATCCGGGCGCGTTTCTGCAATTTTCTGGAGATTTGCGTAAACATTTAATGGTTTCCAACCCATCCGAAAAGGTATATGAAGGGTATGCATTCCCAGATCACCCATACAACCATATTCACCGTTTATTTCAACCATTCTCTTCCAGTTTATGGGTTTGTTAAGGTCCATGTCACTTGAATGATGGAATCCGGTTTTCACCTCTATAAGCCTTCCGTATTTACCTGAATTCAACCATCTGATCAATTGCTGACAGGCAGGGAAATATGGGAATTCTGAACTGCATCTTACTACTAATCCGGGATTATTGTCTATGGCAGAAAGGATATTATTATTTGCCTTTTTATCGATTCCGAAAGGTTTCTCTCCAAGCAAATGCTTTCCTGAGTTAATTGTATCGATGTAAAGTTTTTCATGAAGATTATGAGGAACAGCACAATAAATTGCATCAATCTGATCTGATTTCAGCAATTCCCGGTAATCTTCAGTTGCTGTTTCAATTTCGGGGAAATTGTCAATGTACCACTTCCAGGACTCACTGTTCTTATCACAAATTGCAGAAATCACAGGTATAGGGCCATCATCAAGGAGATGGCACCATCGGGCGACAGAACTTGCAAACTCTCTGCCCATCAATCCAAGACCTATTATACCGAAACGTAACTTTTTTCTGTGCATTTCATTCCATTAATATCCAAATTCCTTTTCCACTTCACTAATCGCCTCTTCAATTATATCCATTCCCATGCTTGCATATTTCTCATCCATAATAAGAGGCGGCGACATACGAAGAATATGTCCTGCAGGTATCCAGGCCAGACCTTTTCTGAATGCTTTCTGATAAACCAGTTTACCGGCTTCATCAAACTGCTCCTTGGTCTTTTTATCTTTGACCAGTTCTATCCCAAGTAAAAATCCTTTTCCCTTAACATCTCCCACTATCGGATGCTCTTCCTTCATCTTTTCCATTCTCTTCATGAAGAATTTTCCAACTGTCCTTACATTTTCAAGGATATCTTCTTCTTCTATAACCTCTATCGATGCCAGTGCTGCGGCACATGCCATCGGATTTCCACCATAACTTGATGATGCAGATATTTTTTCAAGTGCATTACCGTTTTCTTCCTTTACAACCATGGCTGTTACAGGAAAACCATTGCCAAAGGATTTGCCAAATGTAATTATATCCGGAATAACTCCCCAGTGGTTGAGAGTTATCCATTCGCCGGTGCGGCCCATTCCTGCAAGTACCTCATCATCATAAATGAGTATCTTGTGTTTATCACACAACTGTTTCAGCTTTGGAAAAAAGTCTTCCGGAGGGAAGATACTTCCACCCCATCCCTGTGCCGGCTCAAGAACAAAAGCCGCGACATTGCCAACAGTCCCTTCCAGTAAAAATATTTCATAGAACTTTATATAAGCATCCGTATCTATTGAGCCATCCGGTTTTGTCCATAAAGGGCGATAAGGATCGGGTCTGGGAACCATGTAAAATCCGGGTGCCCTGGTAGGACCATAACTGTGAGTTTCACCACGGTACATCTGGGCACAACTGACCGCAGCCATGGTCTTGCCATGAAAATCCCTGTAGGCAGATATAAATTCATGTTTATTCGTTATTGCCCGTGCCGCCCTGATTGCAGCTTCCACGGCTGCAGTTCCATCTGAATATAACTGTATAGCATTTAACTTCCCTGGAAGTATTGAAGCCATTTTCTCCATGAGCTTCTCTTTTACCGGCGTAGTAAAATCATGAGCATTCATAAGCTTCTTTGCCCAATATGATACTGCTTCAGAAACTTTGGGATGACAGTGTCCAAGTGAGGTAACATAGATTCCTGATGAAAAATCAAGATATTTATTACCATCTACATCGGTAAGGGTAATACCGAATCCTTCCTCAAAACATACAGGAAATAATTTCACTTGTGAACTCAGTCCTTTCATATATCTGGAAGTGTTTGAATGCATGACCCTCGATTTTGGGCCAGGAGTTTCTGTTATCAGCTTTGGTATTCCCGCAGCGCTTTCTTTCCACCAGTTTTTTGACATTTCAATGCGAATTAAATGGTTATGACAATAATTATAAATACTAAAATGATATCTGAAAAAAATATATTATGATCGAAAGTAATAAAAAAAACAAATTTAATCATTTTAATACACGCTATTAAAAAAAATCAAAATAAGTTTATAGTATATTAGCTGATTCTGTCAATCATTTTATCAGAATCGCGTACTGATGTGATATACAACTTACAAGAGGCGTATGTAAACACCGGCATGGAATAATTAGTATAATTTAAATAGTTAATTATGAGCTTTTTAGATATTATTTTTTAAATTATTCATTACAATATAATCATCTACAGATAATTATAATTTTTTTTATTTTTTTTTAAATATTATTTGTTTACTGTACCAATTTAATTTATTTTTAACATGATAAAAAAAACAATCATAAACGATCACGCCTTTTAATTATGAATGGTAAAAACTTAAGGATTGAAAAATTATTCAATGACGGCAGAAATGCTGTGATAATTGCGATTGATCATGGTCTCTTTGATGGACCGATACCAGGGATGACAGATCTCAAAAAAACTGCAGAGAAAATTAATCCGTGTGTGGATGGAATACTTTTAAGCCCGGGCATGATAAAACATCTGCGGCCTGTCTTTAATTATAAAGGTGCTCCCATCCCCATAATAAGGTTAAACTGGAGTTCTGTTTACTGTTTTCACTGGAATTATAACAAAGCCTATACAGTTATTGCCCAGACTGTTGAAGAAGCAGTTACCAACGGGGCCGAAATTGTCCTGGCTTCGCTTACTCTCCAAACCGTGAGTGAAGAAAATGATACAAAGAACGTTGAGGTTTACAGCCGCCTGGTTAATGCGGCTGACAAACTCGGAATACCTGTGATCGGAGAATTCTTCCCGGCATATTCAGATACTATCTCCGGTGATCAGATGTATGAACAGGTCTATTCAGGCTGCAGGATTTTAAGTGAACTGGGGTGTGATCTTATAAAAACCTTTTATACAAAGAATTTTAGAAATGTAACAGAAAGCTGTCCTGTACCCATATTAGGCCTCGGAGCTGAAAAAAAACCAACTCAGATTGAAGCATTGCAACTAGCATATAATGAAATAAAAGACGGAGCAAGAGGAGTAGTCTTTGGACGTAATGCTATCCAGGTAAATGATCCTTTTGCATTTCAGGCTGCATTATGTGAAGTTGTAAAAAATAATGTCAAACCTTCTGATGCATTTATAAAGAATAAGCTTTCTGATGTCTAGAAGCATACAAACAGATCCTGTTGTTTATTCAATCGGAATTGATGCGGGAACTACATCGATTAAAGGTGTTATCCTAAATTCCAATGGAGATCTTGTCATCTCCGCCATGAAAGAATATACACTCGAAACAGGACCAAATGAGATCTGTGAACTGAATCCGCAAATTTACTGGGAGATCACATGCGCTGTAATCCATACTCTTTTGCAGAAATCCGGAATCGATCCAGCTTTTATAGCCGGAATTGCTTTCTCAAGCCAGGGAGAGACACTGATAACCGTTGATCCTCAAGGTAATCCTTTAAGAAAAGCAATTATATGGCTGGATAACAGATCCGTACGTCAGGCAGATCTGATAAGAAGCCAATTCGGGGAACAGCGCATTATGGATATTACAGGTCAGCCGGAAGTTCTTCCAATCTGGCCCGCCACACGAATTATCTGGATCAAAGAAAACGAACCTGATGTCTTTAAAAAAGCAGGTAAATATCTGCTGGTTGAGGATTACCTTATTTTCCGCATGACAGGTAAATACTGTACCGAGCATTCACTTGTATCATCAACTCTTTATTTCAATATAACGGAGAAGAAATGGTGGAAAGAAATGCTTGATTTTATAAGCATCCGGGAAAGTCAGTTACCGGAATTATTCCAGTCAGGAATCCCGGTCGGGAACATAACAGCAGAAGCAGCTTCAGCGACTGGCTTGAACGGAAAAACGATTTGTGTTACAGGTGCATATGATCATCCCGCCGGTGCTATCGGATCGGGTAACATAAGCAAAGGAGATGTTACTCTTACTGTTGGAGCTTCAATGGCTATGTGTGTAGCTCTTGATAAACCTGTATCTGACATTTCAATCAAACTGCCTTGTCAATGTCATGCGGTACATGGACTTTATTTCCTCCTGCCCTACGGACAAACTGCCGGGATGGTCTTAAAATGGTTTAAAGACGAGTTCTGTCAGATTGAAATCGATGAGGCTTTCAGTAATAATCAGGATCCATATTATCTGATAGATAAACTGGCAGAAAAAGTACCTCCGGGAGCTGACGGGCTGATAATGCTGCCTCATTTAATGGGAACGGGTTCTCCAGAATTTAATCCCAGAGTGAAGGGTGTTTTTGCCGGTATTAATATGAATATGACCAAGGGACATTTTATCAGAGCTATCATTGAGTCTGTATCCATAATGATCCATCATAACCTTGTGATCATGAGACAAAAGGGTATCCCGGTGGAAGATATTCACGTACTTGGTGGTGCCTCAAAAAGCATTTTCTGGAATCAGGTTCTGTCAGATGTTACCGGTTTACCGCTTGTTACTCTTCAGAATACCGAAAATGCAGCTACAGGGGCAGCAATACTGGCAGGAGTGGGAACCGGAGTTTTCACTGATCTGGCTCACGCCTGCGAAGTTTCGGTCAGAACACATTCCAGATTTGTTCCGGATAAAAAAAACAGGGAGACCTATAATAGTATTTATTTTAAGTATCTCCAGCTATATAAATCACTTGAGAATTTCTGGTAAAAACCCTGCTTAATACACCCGGGGAATTTTTACTATACAATTAAAAATGATCTTTCCCAGTATAGAGACTGTTCACTAGAGTATTAATAAAATATGTAGAACCATGAAAGGAAATAAATCGGAATTGACACGGCGCAGGTTTGTAAAGACAAGTCTTGGGGCCGGCTTATATGTTGCTGCCGCCGGGTATGGTGTTACATCATCAGGATGTGCTCCGGACAGGCCGGTAAGGATAGGCTTTGTCGGTGTTGGAGGCCGGGGGATGGGTATGCTTAAAGTTGCACTTGCACTGGAAGGGGTGGAAATAACCGCAGTATGTGATATAGTTGAGGAAAAAGTTGAACGGGCACAACGTCTGGTTGAAGCAGCAGGTCAACCAAAACCAAAGGGTTATACAGGACCCGAAGATTACAAGAAGCTGGCAGAGCAGGATAATCTGGATGCTGTTTACACTGCCACACCCATCGACCTGCATACTCCTGTCATGCTGGCTGCACTCAGGGCAGGAAAGTATGGTGGAACAGAAATGCCTGCATGCACTGAGTATGACCAGGCCTCCGAGCTGGTTGAGACCTCAGAAAAAACGGGCAAACCATGCATGCTCATGGAAAACTACACTTATATGAGGAATGTTAAGATGATATTGGTCATGAATCAGTTAGGCATGTTCGGGGATCTCACCCATTGTGAATGCGGTTACCAGCACGATGCGAGGTACGCTGGTTTCGGTCCTAATGGAGAGATGCTCTGGCGGGCACTGGGTGGCAAGATTAACAATAATCCATATCCTACTCATGCTATCGGGCCCATCGCTCAATGGCTGAACATCAACCGTGGGGCAAGATTCGAATATCTTGTTTCCATGAGCAGTCGCGCAATCGGACAGAATTATTATGCAGCAAAAAAATTCGGTCCTGACCATCCGGCAGCTAAAATGAAGTATGCTGCAGGGGATGTGAATACTTCCCTGATTCAAACCAGTAACGGAATTACTGTCACTCTTTACTATGATACAAAGAATCCAAGACCTGCAGACTGGATATACCGGATTCAGGGTACAAAGGGTATTTATTCAGGTACATTGAATAAGATATACCTTGAGGACATAAGTCCGAAACCTCATGAATGGGAAGCAATTGATGCATATCAGGAAAAATATGACCATCCTTTGTGGAAAAAATACGGAGCAATTGCTGAAAGCTCCGGCCATGGAGGAGGCGACTATTTATGTTTCAGGGATTTTGCCGAAGCTATCCGTAAGGGGACTGACACTCCTATTGATGTATATGACACTGCGACATGGAGCATCATTACAAAACTTACAGAGGAATCGGTTGCCGGTAAAAGCCGGCCGGTTGATTTTCCCGATTATACACGTGGTAAATGGCAGAGCAGAAAACCAGAGATCATTTTGAGTGAATGAGATATCTGCTTATAATATTGGCACTTGTTCTTGTTTCCTGCACAAATACAGGCACTGTACACGGCGACGTCAGTACATTACTGTTTTCTATACGCCAGGAACGTGATATCTATGACCAGAGTGATTATGGGGAACCTCCTCAGTTTGCGATATGGCTGGAAGATAAGATGACCGGTGCAATCAGAACCGTTTTTGTAACTCACAGAACCGGCAAGGGTGATTTTGTAGGTAAAACTGAATGTCCGGTTTCTTTACCCGCATGGATCGGAGCATTTAGAAGAGAAACCGGACGAAATGATATCCCAACTGCACGCAAACCGGCTCCCGATGCAGTTACAGGTGCTACACCTAAGGTACCTGATTTCTCAATTAAAGCTGATGTAAAGACAGGCTCAGAATGGAGGTATTTTGTTGAAGTTAACGTTTCCGGAGACTATACTGAAGTATTCCCGTCGATAAAATACTATGGTGATCTGGATACACAGGGAAACGGCCAACCTTCAATTATTTATATGGGAGAGATATCAGCCAATCCCGGGTCAAAATCCACTCCTGAACTTATCGGCCGTACCGAACAGCTTTACCTCTCAGTTGAAATCAATCCTGACCTCAACGGGATAAAAAATGCAAAAGAGGTATTTAGCAAAATTACTGTCACATGTATAACTGAAACTGATAAGATTAAAGTCATAAACTGATTATCTGACTATAATTTATAATATGGATACAGCATCAAAAATTATTTTCAAATAAATGTTAATAACTGATAAAATACAACAAGATAATTACCCTAATAATAACCTAAATCCGAATTGCCTATGGAAAAACCAATTTGATTTATTAATCAGTGAATGTCTCTAACATTTTATCAAAAAGACATCTGAAGTATTAATGCTTAATTGAATTTCATAAAAATTAAATTAATTCCAAGATTGATTAAATTATCAAAATTAAAAGCAAAGAATGTATAATGTTTGATCGTAGGTATTTAAAAATAACAACTATGGTAAAAAATTGTTCTCAAAAAATCTTCTTTAAACTGAAGATTTTATTAGTACTACTGTTAGTATCAGTGATCAATGTAATTGGAATCAGTGCTCCTCCGGATTTTCCGGATTTTAAAACAGGTCCCGATTACAAACTAACAGGATTAATTCAGCAAGCTAAAATAACTGGCAAAGTAATTGATGAGGATGGTAATCCGATGCCGGGTGTTAATATCCAGATTGAAGGTACCACCATTGGAACCCTCACTGATGCAAACGGCAATTACTCAATCGACAAACCCAGGGACAATGTCGTTCTCGTTTTCTCTTTTATTGGATTTATAACCCAGAAAGTTCCATCTGCCGGAAGAAGTGTCATAGATGTCAATCTGGCTTCCGAAGTGACTGCTTTAGAGGAGGTTGTTGTTACGGGGTATTCGGCACAGAGAAGAAAAGACATTGCAGGATCCGTAGCTGTTGTCCAGGTGGACAATTTAAAAACGGTTGCTTCACGTTCTGTACAGCAGGCACTTCAGGGAATGGCTTCAGGTGTTGACATTACCCAGTCAGGAGTACCCGGAGCAGCACCCAAAATATATATCCGCGGAGTAACAAGCTTCGGCAATACTGATCCTCTGGTGATTGTAGACGGAATTGAGCAAAGTCTGAACAATATAAGTTCAGTAGATATTGAATCGATCCAGGTTCTTAAAGATGCCGGGGCAGCTTCAATCTATGGGGTAAGAGGTTCAAATGGAGTAATACTTGTTACGACCAAGAAAGGTAAAACCGGAGCTCCTGTTATTTCCTATGAGGGATCTTATGGTATCCAGTATCCTCTTCCGGGTAATCCCTGGAATATACTGAATACAGAGGACTATGTAAAAGTATATCAGACTGCATTCCCGGGAAATCCCAGGTTCCTGAACGGGATCCCGGATTATATGTACAGAGGTCCTCAGGGAGCCGGAGTTGCGATGCAGGGAGATGCTGCAGTTGATCCGGAAAAGTATTTTTATGAAAGTCCAAACAGGGGACAAAACTATATTATTCAGAAAGTGGATAAGGAAGGATACGACTGGTTCCATGCTTTGTTCAAAAAAGCGCCAACCACTGAGCACAATATTACTGCAAGTGGTGGTACAGATAAAGCCAAATATCTGTTCTCACTTGGATATCTTAGGCAACAGGGAACATTGGTCGAAACCAATCTTCAGAGATACTCAGCAAGGGTAAACACCGAATATTCAATCGGGAAAAACATACGTATTGGTGAAAATGCCAACATAATCCACAGGAATAATGTAGGGTTTTCTGAGAACTCACAATTTGGTGGTATTGTTGAGACTATGAAATTACAGCCGATAGTACCTCTCTATGATATTAAGGGAAACTGGGGTGGTACTTTCGGAGGACCTGAATTAGGTGATGGTCAGAATCCGGTTGCTGTACAGACCCGTAATTCCATGAATGATATTCCTCTGGACTGGTATATTATAGGTAATGCTTTTGTTGAGGCAGACTTCCTTAAAGGGTTTACAGCCAGAAGCAGCCTGGGATACAACATTAACAATTCATTCAGTTCCAATTTCAACACAACCCAGGTTGAAAATGTCCAGGCAAATACAAGTCCGAATTCTCTCAGTGTGGATGCAGGATATGGCAGCAGAATGACATTTACCAACACATTAAGATACAAAAATACTTTTGGTAAACATAATGTTGAAGCCATGATAGGTTCAGAGGCAATAAAGTATGTCAGCAGGAGTTTAAGCGGAAGCAGGGAAACATTCTTTTCTGAGGATCCGAATTATCTGGTACTTGGTGGTGGAACTGCAGCAACAAATAACAGCAGTTCTATTTACATGGAAAGTCTCTTTTCTGTTTTCAGCAGGGTTGATTACAATTTCAGCAATAAGTACTATGTGGGAGCTACGTTACGCAGAGATGGCTCATCAAAATTCGGTCCTGAATCAAGATATGGTATTTTCCCATCTTTTTCACTCGCATGGAGGTTATCAGATGAATCGTTCATGCAGAATATTTCCTGGCTTGACGACCTCAAAATCAGAGGCAGCTACGGTGTATTAGGTTCCCAGAATAATGTCAGTGCCACAAATGCATTCAATCTGTACGGGGCAAGTGTAACCGGTAGTTATTATGATATTACCGGATCAGGCACCGGTGAGGTACAGGGATTTTATGCGTCGAGAATCGGTAATCCGAGGACAAGCTGGGAGGAGAATATTGTTACAAATATTGGATTTGATGCCACTCTTCTGAATAACAGCCTTGATATTTCTTTTGAATGG
Organism: uncultured Rikenellaceae bacterium; assembly: GCA_964410385.1. GTDB lineage: Bacteria > Bacteroidota > Bacteroidia > Bacteroidales > VadinHA17 > LD21. Next base: position 15,456 of record CAYPHL010000022.1, read on the forward strand.
TACAAGAAATCAGTTAAGGGATTGCTATTCAGTGAGCCACTACCTGCTGCAATAATTTCAGGTGCCACCGCTCCTACAGTAAACATTGGTGATATTCAGAACATTGGTGTTGATGCAACAATAGGATATCGCGGGAAAATCGGTAATGAATTTAATTATTCAATAAGGGCTAATGTAACACATTATAAAAATGAATGTGTGGATATTCCTTCACCTGGTTATTTCGGATCCGGAAGCTGGCAGGGTGTCGGCACTCCTGTTCGCAATCAGGAAGGACATCCGGTAAGTTCCTTCTTCGGTTACAATATAATCGGTCTATTTAACAGTGCTGAAGATGTTTCATCTTCTCCGACTCAAAACGGAGCTGCACCAGGCCGGTTTAAATATGAAGATGTTACAAAGGATGGTGCAATAACTCCGGATGATCGGAAACACCTTGGTGATCCTAATCCCTTGCTGACCGGTGGACTCAATATTGGTGCAGAATTTAAAAACTTTGATTTATCTGCTTTCTTCTATGGATCATTTGGTAATGAGATTTGCAATTTAACCAGATCTTACCTCTATTTCATGTCATTTTATCCGACTACAAACAAGAGTAATGAACTGTTAAATGCATGGACTCCAGAAAATACCAATACAAAAATACCTAAAATTGAGACTGCAGGAACAGAAAGCAGTTCAGCTGTGATGAATTCATTTTACATTGAAGATGGATCCTATCTTAAACTTAAATCACTGCAGCTGGGATATACATTTAGCCCGGAATTACTTCAGACTATCAAACTTTCAAAATTAAGGTTATATGTACAGGCTGCAAATCTGTTCACTCTTACAAAATATACCGGACTGGATCCGGAGTTTATAGGAGGCGGTGCTTCTGTTCACGGTGTAGATCTTGGAAGTTACCCGAACAATGAGCTCAATGTTTATTTTGGAGTTTCAGTGACATTCTAATTTAATTATCCAAAAATAAAAAGTAAATGAAGACATTATATAAATTAATTACCACAGGATTCCTGTTCTTAATGATTACAGTTTCCTGTTCGGATAATTTTCTTGAAATCGAGCCTTTTGGTTCTTTAAGCGAAACTACTCTTTCGACTGAAGCAGGGATCAATAATGTTTTGATCGGAGCTTATGCTGTTCTTGCTAACGGAAGTTACTTAATTTCAAATGGTATTATACGTGGAACTGATGACGAATGTATCGGAACAGAGACCGGTGTAAGTCTATGGAATGCATTTATGTATAATATTGATGATGGAAATAGTGCATGGACTCATTATTACAGTGGCGTTTTACGCTGTAATGAGGTATTAAAGCTCCTTGCGAAGGTTGAAGGTATTCTACCGGCCAATGCACTGCAGATTGAAGCTGAAGCAAAATTTCTTCGCGCTCATTACTATTTTGAGCTTGTCAAGCTTTTCAGAAATGTTCCATGGATTGATGAAACCATAAGCTATAGTGATAAAAACTACCTTGTGCCAAATACAGTGGACATTTATCCGAAAATTGAGGCTGATATGAAATTTGCAGCAGATAATCTTTCAGAGACAAAGGGACAGGTTGGAAGAGCAAATAAATGGGCTGCGAAATGCTATCTTGCAAAAATATATCTGTTCCAGCATAAATATACAGAAGCCAAGCCTTTACTGGAAGATGCCATTACCAATGGTAAAACATCGAATAACAAAAAATATGCACTTCAGGCTGAATATAACCTGAATTTCATCCAAAGAGGGAAAAACAGCGCTGAGGCTGTGTTTACGGCACAAATGGACATCAGCGACCTGGCAAAATCCGGAAATGGAAATCCTATGGACCAGTATAATGGCACTTATGGCGGGCCTGCTACATGTTGTTATGGCTGGTCCCAACCGTCATTTGACATGGTTGATTCCTACCAGACTGATTCGGAGACAGGATTACCTCTGACAGATACATATATGAATACTCCTATTCCTACTGATAACGGTCTTACTTCTGCACAGTCATTTACACCTTATGAAGGAACACTGGACTCAAGACTCGACTGGTGTGTTGGACGCAGAGGCATCCCTTACCGTGACTGGGGTGTTCATCCGGGAAAAGCCTGGGTAAGGAATCAGTTCAATGCAGGACCTTACAACTGTATTAAAAATATTGTTGAACAGGCAAGAAAAGCTACTGATCAGGGGAATGGAGGTGCTTCAAATAATCCATACAACATTATAAGATTTGCCGATGTACTTCTGTGGGCAGCTGAATGTGAAGTGGAAATCGGAAGCTTGCAAAAGGCTGAAGATTATGTGAATACAGTTAGAGCACGTTCCGCAAATCCTGTCAGTTGGGTAAAAAAGTACAAGAACGATGCAAAACCGATGGATGGATTTTCAGATGTGCCTGCCGCAAATTACAAAGTAGGACTTTATACCGGGCAGTTTGAAGCAAATGGTAAATCATATGCCCGTAAAGCCGTTCAGATGGAAAGGAGGCTGGAACTTGCAATGGAAGACCATCGTTTCTTTGATATGGTGCGCTGGGAAGGATATGATTTTAACATTGTTACATGGATAAACGGATATATGGCACGTGACGGTGTCAGATATCTCAATACCAACAATAATTATATGAAAGGTGCAAAATTCGTGAAGAATAAACATGAATATTTGCCAATTCCCTTAACGCAGATTGACCTTAGTTATAAAGATGGAGAGCCTGTATTAGTTCAGAATCCCGGCTATTAGAAAAGTCCATTTTCGGGCTGTGAATATAAACCTCCATGTTTTCTGATTAATGACATTTTGGAATAAAATAAGGGTAAGAGAACAGATAAACAAGACATGGAGGTTTTTTATAACTCAACAGATAATCAATCATATGTAATTCAAAAGGAGACCTACATTGAATACGAAATCAACAAAACCAAAACCGGTTGGAAAGAATGATGGTTCGTCCGGGCCTTTATCAGGCTTGAACCGGAAGGATCCTATTTCCAGAAGATCCTTTTTAAGCTATGCTGGTCTGGGTACTATTGCACTGGGACTGCAACAGGCAGGATGTTCGGGACGAGGGAAACCTACCTCACCACCTATTCAGGGATTTGAACAGACTACAAATAATCCTGACATATCAAAAGCATGGGTCCCGTTTTCTGATCGCAAATTACGTGTGGGACTTGTTGGCTATGGCGTTTGCAAATTTGCGGCTGCTTTCGGATTTCAGGATCATCCAAATGTAGATGTAGTTGCCGTAAGTGATCTTTTTCCTGATCGCTGTGCAGAGCTGGCAAAGGTAACAAGATGTAAAAAGACCTATCCTTCCCTCGAGGAACTTGTCAAAGATGACAATATAGAGGCTGTTTTTGTTGCAACCGACGCACCAAGTCATCCAAAACACTGCATAGAGGTACTCAGACACGGAAAACATGTCGCCTCAGCTGTTCCTCTATCATACGGATCGCTTGAAGAGGCGGAGAAGCTTTTCGAAGAGGTGAAGAAAAGCGGGCTTAAGTACATGATGTTTGAAACATCATCTTTTCATGAAGATCTTTATGCAATGCGCCAGATTTATGAGGCAGGAGGATTCGGTAAACTTGTATATTCTGAAGGCGAATATTATCACTATAGTGCTGAACAAATAGATTCATATAAAGGCTGGCGTATCGGCGGACCTCCTCAATGGTATCCCACACATTCAAATGCTTATTATATTGGGGTAACAAAAGGTAGCTTTACCGAAGTTTCCTGCCTTGGATTACCAAGCTGGATTGAGTCATTCAGGGAATCAACAAACCAGTATAAAAATCCTTTCGCAACCGAGATAGCACTTTTCAGGACAAGTGAAGGTGGAATGTCAAGAATGGCAGTAAGTTGGGATACTCCAGGCGACAGCGGAGAAAAAGGTAGAATCCGTGGTCAACTTGGTTCCTTTTATGGAAAATATGAGGGACTTGAAAAAAATCTTCCTGATATTGTCAAGCCACCTCTTCCTCCCGGAGTTGAACCTGGCGGCCATGGCGGCTCACACGGATACCTGATGAATGAGTTTGTAACTGCTATAATTCAGGACCGTAAGCCCCTGGTCGATATATGTATGGCCATGAATCTGACTGTATCGGGTATTGTAGCCCACAAGTCAGCCCTGAAAAACGGTGAATGGATGAAAATCCCTCAGTACACTTTATGATCCTAATTAACTTGATACAAATCCTGCACCGACTGCATGAAAATTGAAAGATGAAGAATATTGCGTAATAAAAATCAAAAATAATGTAAATATGAATCCCAAAAAGAAACGTTCTGGTCAGCAAACGACACGACGCAATTTTATTGGTATTGCCGGTGCCGGATTTGCATCTTTAGCTTTAAGTCCTCATATTATTTTATCGCCTCAGGAAAAGCCCTTATCCGGGACAACAGAAGAATCTGAGTGGGAAAAGGATCCCTCAAAGGGGTGGGCCCCGGTTTCTGACCGTAAGATCAGGGTTGGACTTGTAGGGTACGGTTATTCAAAATTCAGTGCAGCATTTGGTTTCCAGAATCATCCTAATGTTGAAGTTGTAGCAGTAAGCGATCTGATACCTGACCGCTGTGCTGAATTAGCTAAAGTGACAAAATGCAGTAAAACTTATCCATCTCTTGAAGAGCTGGTCAAAGATGATAAGATTGAAGCTGTATTTGTAGCCACCGATCCTCCTAATCATCCAAAACATTGTATTGATGTTCTCAGACATGGGAAACATGTTGCTACTGCTGTACCTGTTACCTATGGTTCGATTGAACAGGGAGAACAACTGCTGGAGGAAGTTAAAAAGAGCGGACTGAAATTTATGATGTTCGAAACTTCATGCTTCAGGTCTGATAATTATGCAATGCGTCAGATCTTTAATGCAGGTGGTTTCGGCAAACTTGTATATTCTGAAGGAGAATACTATCACTATGGTGAAAAACCACTTCCTTCTTATAATGGATGGCGGAATGGAGGACCTCCTCAATGGTATTGTACCCACTCAAATGCATACTATATCGGCGTATCAAACGGTACTTTTACTGAGGTGTCATGTCTGGGTATGCCCAGCGGAAGGGAAATTCATAAACCCGGTGTTAATCGCTACGGTAATATTTTTTCTACAGAGATTGCCCTTTTCCGCACCAGTGAAGGCGGTATGTCAAGAATGGCAAGAAGTGGCGATACTTACGGATTTGGAGCAGAAGCGGGACGAATTCGCGGTCAGAAAGGTTCTTATTACGGTAAATATGAAGGACTTGAAAAGAATCTTCCCGTTCTCAGGCGTCCTCCTCTTCCTCCGGGAGTACCTCCGGGCGGTCACGGCGGATCTCACGGTCTGCTCACGAACGAATTTGTATTGTCAATCCTCCAGGATCGTAAACCACTTGTAGATATAACTATGTCATTGAATATGACTATTCCTGGTATCGTAGCACATGAATCGGCAATGAAGGGTGGTGAGTGGATGAAAATTCCTCAGTATAAATTATAGCAATCCTCAATCCAGTCACAGTAAATTAATTTGTAATAATCTTGTACCACGATATCCTGACAACAAAACATTTTAAAAAAATCTATTTCAGATTTTATATTGATTTAGCTATAGAATAAAAACTTAATATTTCAAAAACAGTTTAGTAAAATGAAAGAAGATTTAAAATTTTTTCTGAACCGGCGGAATTTTCTTAAAACAGCCGGACTGGGTGCTGCAGCTATTGGTTTGAATCAGATTGGTTGTTCGGGGAACAGAGGGAAACAGGCTGCTACCATTGATGGCCTTGAAAACGTGAAAGTAAACCAGGATTCATTAAAACCCTGGGTTCCGGTTTCAGATAAGAAACTTCGTGTAGGACTAGTCGGATACGGTGTCTGCAAATTTTCGGCAGCATTCGGATTTCAGAACCATCCTAACGTTGAAGTGGTTGCGGTTAGCGATCTCTTCCCCGACCGTTGTGCTGAGCTGGCCAAAGTGACAAAATGCAACAAAACATATCCATCCCTGGAAGAACTTATCAAAGACAGGAATATTGATGCGGTTATGATATCCACGGATGCTGCGAGCCATGCTAGACATGCAATTATGACACTCCAGCACGGAAAACATGTAGCCATTAATGTTCCGGCTGTTTTCGGGTCTCTTGAGGATGCTGACAGATTGCTGGAAGAGGTTAAGAAAAGCGGATTAAAATATATGATGTTCGAGACATCCTGTTTTCATGAAGATCTTTATGCCATGCGCCAGATTTACAAAGCCGGTGGATTCGGCCAACTGGTTTATTCAGAGGGAGAATACTGGCACTACTCCGAAAAAGGTATAGATTCTTACAAAGGATGGAGGCATGGGATGCCTCCCATGTGGTACCCAACACATGCTTCTGCTTACCATATAGGTGTTACCGATGGCAGTTTCACGGAAGTTTCATGTCTAGGTATGCCGAGTTATATGGAGCGTTATCAGTCCGGCAATAACAAATATAATAATCCATTCGCATCACAGATTGCATTATTCCGGACAAGTGAAGGTGGAATGGCAAGGGTATGCAGAAGCAGCGACACCCCAGGTTTCAGCGGAGAAATAGGCCGGATCAGGGGACAGAGAGGGACATATTACGAAAAATATGAAGGCCTTGAAAAAAACCTTCCCGACCTTAATCGCCCGGCACTTCCTCCCGGTGTTGAAGCCGGAGGCCATGGTGGCTCTCATGGCATGCTTATGGATGAGTTTGTAAGCGCCGTATTACAGGACCGTAAACCTCTTGTGGATGTTGCCATTGCCCTGAATCTTACAGTTTGTGGCATTGTTGCTCATGAATCCGCATTAAAAGATGGTGAAACTTTGAAGATTCCTCAATATAAGTTTTAACCGGGCTTAATTTTAATTGAATCAAATTCGAACCTTTTTTTTATAATGAATAAAAATATGGATATGAAAGAATTTAATCGCTTTCCAACCCGGCGTAGTTTCCTGAAGATGGCCGGATTTGGAGCTGCTGCACTTAGCCTTCAGCAAATAGGCTGCGGAAGAGGAAAAAAACAAGAGCCTGAAGTACAAGACCTGGCTGATGTGGTTGATGCAAAATTTTCCGAAAAGCCATGGGTTCCTGTTTCGGATAAGAAAATCCGAGTCGGTCTTGTTGGTTATGGATATTGTAAGTTCTCAGCTGCTTTTGGTTTCCAGAGCCATCCAAATGTAGAAGTTGTTGCAGTGAGTGATCTTTTCCCGGATCGGTGTGCAGAACTGGCAAAAGTGACAAAATGTAATAAGACCTATCCTTCACTTGAGGAACTTGTCAAGGATAAAAGTATTGATGCTGTAATGATCTCAACAGATGCGCCCAGTCACGTGAAACACTGCCTCGAAGCGCTGAAATATGGGAAACATGTGGCTGTAAATGTCCCGGCCGTTTTCGGCTCCCTTGAAGATGCTGAAACTCTTTATCAGGCCGTAAAGAAAAGCGGTCTGAAATATATGATGTTCGAAACATCATGCTTTCATGAAGATCTTTATGCAATGAGGCAAATTTATAATATGGGAGGATTAGGAAAAATAGTTTACTCTGAAGGTGAGTATTATCATTATATGCCTGAACCGCTGCCGTCATATAAAGAATGGCGTGTAGGATTACCCCCTCAGTTTTATCCGACGCATTCCAATGCATATGGTATCGGGGTAAATGATGGTAGTTTTACTGAAGTGTCCTGCCTCGGAATTCCAAGCATTGTTGAACATCTGAAACCGGAAAGAAACATCTATAAAAATCCTTTTGGCAGCGAGATAGCTCTGTTCCGTACAAGTGAAGGTGGTATGGCAAGGATGGCTGTTAGCTGGGATACCCCCGGGGACAGCGGAGAGAAAGGACGCATCCGTGGTCAGAAAGGTACATTCTACGGGAAGTATGAAGGACTTGAGAAAAATCTGCCGGATCTGAACCGCCCTCCTCTTCCTCCAGGCGTAAAAGCCGGCGGGCACGGAGGTTCGCACGGTCTGCTCATGGATGAATTCGTCAGTTCCATTTTGCAGGACCGAAAACCTCTCATTGATATTGCTGTTGCGTTGAACATTACTGTCCCGGGAATAGTTGCACACCAATCTGCATTGAAAAATGGTGAAACATTGAAGATCCCTCAGTATAAATTCTGATGGGGCAGCTGTCAGGTTATTAATTGAACTCTAAACTTATTTCGAAAGACATGAATAAAACAGGATCAAACATGACAAGGCGGAAACTTTTAAAGAATACCGCACTTGCCGGATTAGGGGGAGCAATGATGCCTCTTTCAGGATTGACTGCAGAAGACCAGCAGAGCCAAAAGAATCAAAAAGCCCAGAAAAAGATACTGAATCGTATAGAGGTTGAAAACAGCAAAACCGGGACGGTTGAATGGCAGCTTCAATTCACCGGCTTTGATACACCGGTGACCATGGCTTCATATCCAATGATACGATATCTGCGTTCACTGAGCATTGAGGGATTTGTTTCAAAGACAAGTCTGCTGCCTGGCGAATCAATTGATTTTAAGGTTAGTATGGATCCGCCCGGAAGTTTTGTGATAGACATATATCGAATGGGGTATTACCAGGGTACCGGCGGACGTTTTATGACCAGGCTTGGACCCTTCGATGGCCGTACACAGCAGGTTCCCATGATGACAATTGAACGTTTGAGGGAGTGTAACTGGGAAGCTTCAACAACATTCACAATTCCAAGTGACTGGCCCAGCGGAGTTTATTTGGGAAAATTATCCCGGAATGAAAAATTCGGAAAACAGAGTTACGTAATTTTTGTTGTAAAAGAACATCGTAAATCAGATGTCCTGTGTCAGGTAAGCGACATTACATGGCAATCTTACAACAAGTGGCCCGGCAGAGACTCCCTGTACGATGACGGAAGCACTTCAGTCTGGTATACTGGCCCGAATGTCAGGGTAAGTTTCGACCGCCCGTATACAAAGTATTGTCAGATCCTTGAAGCTCCTCTTTCAGCCGGTTCCGGGGAATTCCTGCTCTGGGAACATCCAATGGTTTACTGGCTTGAGCAACAGGGATACGACGTTACATATTGTTCAAATCTTGATCTTCATTTTGATCCTGAAATATTGAACCTTAGTAAGATGTTCATATCAATGGGGCATGATGAGTACTGGTCCAGGAAAATGTTTGACGAAGTTATAAAAGCGCGTGATAACGGACTGAGTATCGCATTTTTTGCCGGCAATTCTGTGTCCGGAGAAATCCAGTTCTTTGACAGTTTCCTTGGAGTACCCGGACGTGTATTTTCTAAAACATCGAACGTGAATTTCAATGATGAAGACACTCTCATGGGAGTAAAATCATATGGTGTCGGCTATGGCGACTGGGTGGTAAAGAACGCCGGGCACTGGATTTATGATGGAACCGGTTTGAAGGATGGTGACAGGATCCCAGCAATCATCGGATGGGAATATCACGGGCAACCAGTAGCAAATATACCAGGTCTAGAAATAGTTGCTGAAGGTCCGCTGTCTGAGCCATCACGTTTCCCTCATGCCGGGATTATTTATCCTGGTCCCAAAGGGAACTGGGTCTTTAATGCTGGTACTTGCTGGTGGTCAGAAGGATTGTCACAACCTCCGGGACATGTGCCAGCAGGTGATTCCGGCATGGAAGAACCTCCATACATTTATTCCAAAGATCCTTATAGTCGTTCAGCGCCTGCCGGGCACAATCCTGCAGGGAGAACATTCGGAGTAAATCCTCACGTACAAAAAATTACTGCAAACATCATAAACAGGATGATCAAAGATTCTCCAAGATAATTTAAAATGTTTTCACCACTTTAAAATGATTTCAGATGACAAAAACGAAAGATGATCTTAACCCGGGCCGCCGTAACTTTATTAAGATGGCCGGCCTGGGGACTCTGGCTCTTGGATTTGGCTGTTCGGGAGGCAAGAAAAAAGAACCCGAAGCAGTTATCCCGGGCTTTGAAAAAACAACTCAGGAACGTGATCCTCATGAAGGCTATGTTCCTATTTCTGACCGTAAAGTCCGTGTCGGTCTTGTAGGATACGGTGCCTGCAAGTTTGCAACTCAGTTCAGCCTTCAGAACCATCCAAATGTTGAAGTGATTGCTGTCAGTGATCTTTTTCCTGATCGTTGTGCAGAATTAGCCAAAGTGGCAAAATGCAACAAGACTTATCCATCCCTTGAAGAAATGGTTAAAGATGATAAGATTGAGGCAATTTTCTGTGCTACTGATGCCCCTAGCCATGCGCGTCATGCAAAACTGGTACTGGAACATGGAAAACATGTTGCAACTGCGGTACCTGCAATATTTGGTTCAATAGAAGAAGCTGACATGCTTATGGAAGTCGTTAAAAAGAACCGGGGACTGAAATACATGTTATTTGAAACTTCGTGCTATCGTGGCAATCTTTACGCGATGAGACAACTTTACAAGGCAGGAGCACTTGGAAAGATAGTTTATTCTGAGGGTGAGTATTTTCATGGTGCAAGTCTTACACCCGGAGGCCCACCTCTTGGTTCCTATAAGAATTGGAGAAACAGTATGCCTCCCCAGTGGTATCCTACCCATAGTAATGCTTACTATGTCGGAGTCACCGATGGTACATTTACAGAAGTTTCGTGTATGGGCTGGTTAAGGAACACAGAGAAACCGGCAGATAATCAATATAAAAACCCATTTACATCGGAAATTGCATTGTTCCGCACAAGTGAAGGAGGTATATCCAGAATGGCGAGAACAAATACAATTGGGATGATTTCAGAAACCGGCAGGGTTCAGGGTGAAAAAGGTTCATATTACGAAGAATATGTCGGAATTGAAAAGGAACTTCCGGATTTGAATCGTCCAGCCCTTCCTCCGGGCGTTGAACCGGGAGGCCACGGAGGTTCTCACGGAAACCTTGGTCATGAGTTCATTTCTTCAATTATTCAGGATCGAAATCCTCTGGTTGATGTTGTGATGGCTCTTAATCTGACTGTCTCGGGTGTTGTAGCACATGCTTCAGCTCTGAAAGACGGAGAATTAATGAAAATCCCTCAATACAGCTGGTAACAGGTGGTAAAATAGCAGGATTGCCATGATTTGTATGAAAAACATTAATAGTTTTTCGAATCATGGCATTCTGTTTTTTATCGTTATAGTTCGATAAAATGTACAGAACTTGCTTTTTAATAATAATCCTGTCCCTTTCTTACTTTCAGGATCTGCTCCCCCAGAACATAATTAAGGCGGTCTATACTGATACTCCACCTGTGATCGACGGATGGATTAAGGAGGAAAACTGGTTGGGAGCAGCTGTAATTGATGAATTTTATCAGAGAGAACCAAAGACAGGACAACCTGTTTCGGAAAGAACAGTGTTCCGTTTCCTGATAGACCATAATAATATCTACATAGGAATTCATTGTTACGACGATCCGGATGGTGTCATTGCCAAAGAGCTTGCCAGGGATGTCGGCCTTGACAATGATGATCGTATTCAGGTAATATTTGATACATATCTGGACGGACGAAGCGGTTACTGGTTTCAAATAGGCCCACGAGGATGTATTGGAGATGCACTGGTTAATGCAAACGGCAAAGAATTTAATAAAGCCTGGGATGGTCTCTGGGACGGTAAAGCCAGAATGACAGGAGATGGCTGGCAGGCTGAGCTTATCATCCCCTTTAAAACAATGGGATTTAAAAAAGGTTCTGACACCTGGGGATTGAAACTTATCCGGTACATAAGGAGAAAGTCTGAAATATCCACCTGGCCTCTGACCTCCCTTAATGCAGACAGGTTTCAGCTGTCGGATGCCGGAAGAATTACTGGAATGGAAAAAATCACCCAGGGTATCGGTCTGGACATAGTACCCTATGCAACCGGTGGTGCAAGAAAAAAACAGGATAGCAACCCTGATCCGGTATTTGAAGGAGGGCTTGATGCATTTTATCAGATCACCCCTGCGCTTAAAGCTGCTGTTACGATCAATACTGATTTTGCACAGACTGAGGTTGACGAAAGACAAATAAACCTGACCCGTTTTAACCTCTTTTTCCCGGAAAAAAGGGACTTTTTCCTGGACGGATCCAACTATTTCACCTTCGGAATAAACGGCGATCGTGAGAATGCTCATAATACAGAGCTAATCCCATTCTTTTCAAGGAGAATTGGACTCGACTCTGACGGTAATCCCGTTTCTATAAGATATGGCGCAAAATTTACCGGTAAGATTGACAGATGGAACATAGGAGCCCTGCATATAAAAGACAATAACAGATGGGATAATCCAGGATATTCTGCGGGAAGGATCTCGCGTAATTTCGGAAAGCAATCCTCTCTTGGAATTATAGGTACGATCGGAAATGCCTTCTCGGAGGATAAAAATTCAACAGCAGGCATTGATCTACGGATCGCAAGTTCAGAAATTTCAGGTAACAAAAATCTGATTTATAACCTTTATGGTATTAAATCGTTTACTTCAGGATTAAAAGGTAAAGATTTCTCATTCGGAACCGAGATAAATTATCCTAATGACTTTTTTAATTTCAGGTTGGGATATCTGCAGATCGGATCAAATTTCACTCCGGGATTGGGTTTTGTTCCACGCAAAAATATACGGGATTTCTACGGTGGATTTGGATTTGGACCACGACCAGAAAACTCCGGAATATTGCAGCTGAAAACGGGAATTAAATACACTTTAATATCAAATCTTTCAGATGGAGGACTGCAAACAGCTCAGATTGACTTTAATCTTTCCGAACTGATATTCCTGAACGGAGATATTATTTCTGTTGCATCTCAGTATAACTTTGAAGCGCTTGAAAAAGACTTTAACATTTTTAAGGATTTTATTATCCCAGTCGATAAATATAATTTCTGGAGACACTCAATACAATATACATCCGGCAAGCAAAGGAAATTATGGGTATCGACAAAAGTCAGTTTTGGTTCCTTTTATTCCGGAACCAGAACTGACTGGCTTGTTCAGTCTGGCTTTAAGATTGCCGTCCCATTATTCCTGGGACTGGAATCTGACAGACGATATGTGACCCTACCGGAGGGGAAATTTACAACTCAGATATACAGGGTCAATCTCAATTTTCTCTTTAGTCCGAATATTTCATGGCACAATTTTGCCCAGTATGACAACCAGACTGAAACCATAGGCTGGCAATCACGATTCCAATGGATAATTAAACCAGGCAGGGAAATATTTTTTATCTGGAATTCACCTGCTATCGATCCAATGGAAAGATTTAAGCCCGAAATATATGACACACGATTGAAAATAAAGTATACAATCAGGTTTTAAGAACAATGACACTTTTACATTTTTTACTAATGAACATAAATATATTACCAAAAACAACATGATTAAAATCAAAATATTATTCGTACTGACTTTATTATCATCCGTGATTTCCACCGCACAACCTGAGAAGTTAATTTACCATGATATAAAAGTCGATGCTACAGGTAACATAATTCCCTGGTACAGTAAAGAACCGGGGAGAGCTTACAGCCATGTAATTAAGTTACTATGGCACTTTTGGGATACCATGCGTCTGGATTTGAACGGACTTCCGTATTATATGAACCACCAGGTGTGGCAACCGTATAATAATGATCCAAGAGGATTAGGTGGCGATCAGATCCAGATGGCCTTATCTTCATGGCGGTTACTTTATACTTATACTGGTGAAGAAAGAATCAGGGAAAATATGAAATTTATGGCTGACTATTATATCACTCATGGATTTTCTCCCGCAGAATGTAGATGGCCTGATATACCTTACCCTTATAATACACTTGTTTATTCAGGTATTTATGACGGGGATATGATAATAGGTAAAAATTACACCCAACCCGATAAAGCAGGATCCCTGGGTATTGAACTGGTTAGGTTATTTAAAATGATGAATCGTGAAAGATACCCTAACGTTACAGATAAACTTTACCTGGATGCAGCAATTCAAATAGCAAATACTTTAGCAGAAAGAACAATAGAGGGGGATGAAAATAATTCACCATTACCTTTTAAAGTGAATGCTATTACCGGTGAAGTGGGCCAATTGTTCGTTAATACCAGGAATGGAACAGATACCATTCTAAGTAACTATTCAAGTAACTGGTCAGGTACTTTGGATTTGTTCTTAGAACTTATAGAGCTAAATAAGGGAAATGCAGATTTATATAATCAGGCCTTTAATAAGATCTTAAACTGGATGAAAAATTACCCGTTAAAAAATAATAAATGGGGACCATTTTTTGAAGATATCCGTGGTTGGAGCGATACTCAGATCAACGCTATCACGTTCGCACAATTTATTATGAACCACCAGGAATATTTTCCTGACTGGAAAACTGAAGTAACCGGGATATTTGACTGGGTTTATAAGACAATCGGTAATAGATCATGGGAAAAGTATGGAGTAATCGTAGTTAACGAACAGACTGCATACCAGGTGCCAGGTAACAGCCATACATCAAGGCAGGCTTCTGCCGAGATCCAATTTGTCTCACTTACAGGCGACTCAAGCAGAAAACAGAATGCTATCCGTCAGCTCAACTGGGCGACATATATGGTGGATAATGATGGAAAGAACCGTTACCCGAGGGACCAGAACTGGCTCACTGATGGGTATGGTGATTATGTCCGTCATTATTTAAGAGCTATGGCAGATCTGCCTGAACTTTCTCCTTCAGATGAAGAACATATTTTATATTCTTCATCAGTGGTTCAACAGGTGCAATACATGAATCAGATTGATGAAAGTTATACCCAGGCTAATCCCCGGCCTGATAATCGTAACATAAGAATTCGTTATACTACTTTTGATATGACAGGTATAGAGAAGATACATCTTCTGAAAAAACCGTCTCAGGTATTATTGAATCGCCGTGCCATCAATGAAACAAATAATTTAAAAGAAGAAGGTTATATGTGGAAGCCTTTTAGAAATGGCGGGATACTTACTGTAAATCGTATTAATGGTAATTCAGTAACAGTAGTTGATTATTGAACTGCGAAGAACTCTGCTAACTAAAACACTAACTTATAATTTCAATATCAATTTCTCAGCTGTATTAATGGAACAGAAAAGGTTCCCATTTTATTTAATATAGCTTATGACAATGGCATTCGATCATTAATCATATCACTGAGATAAGTGAAAAGTATTAAAATACTTATTTGATTTTCAAATCCAAAAATTTATCCATGGGATACCGATAATTAATAATATTATCAGAAAGATAACTCCGAATATTGCTCCCAGTTTCCAGAATGTACCGGAAGGTATATATCCGAGACCATACCAGATAGGACTTGGACCTGTTGCATATGGAGTAAAGATACCCATAAGACCGACTGAAAATAACAGAAGATAAATTAAGAGAACCAAATTAATTCCGGGAATACCTTTTGCAGTTATCACGAACAGTGTAAACAATGCTGCAACATGAGCAGTGGTGCTGGCAAAGAAATAATGAATAAAATAAAATGAAAGTATAAGAATAATCATTATAAGAAATGGAGGATACGATGATGTTAAAACAGTAATTTTATTTGCAAGCCAACTCAAAAAACCAACATTGTTCAGTCCCCCTGCAAGAGTAACCAGTGCGCCGAACCATAAAAAGACATTCCAAGCTGCTTTATAGGAAATTATATCTTCCCAGGTTATTATCCCGAAAAAAACCATCAGACACAATACGGTTAATGCAGTAAGAGTGGGATTAATATTAAGAGTTTCACCCAGTATCCATAACAGAAGTGCCAGGCAACCTAGTATGGTCATTAATATCTCCATTAAAGTCATCCTTCCCAGTCCTGAAAGTTCTTTTTCTGCCCATGCAGGGATATCTTTCGAAATTTTTATTGAAGGAGGATAAATAATATACGTCAGATATGGCACAAGTAAAATTAGAACTATACCACAGGGCAGAAAATAAAAAGCCCATTGTTGCCAAGTCGGTGCCGGGAATCCGGTTTCGCTCAATAAGCTAACCGCCAATATGTTTGGAGCCAGAGCAGTATAAAACATTGAACTTGTCACACATGTGCTTGCCAGGGCGACCCAGGTCAGATATGACCCTATTTTTCGTGGATTATCATGTTGCGTTGAACCGTATAAAACAGGAATGCTTTTCACTATCGGAAATATGGTACCTCCGCTTCTGGCAGTATTTGAAGGCATAAATGGCGCCAGGATAAGATCAGCAAACGCAATTGCGTATCCTATACCAAGAGTGCGTGATCCCATCTTTTTAACAAGAAGCAGGGCAATTCGTCTTCCCAATCCTGATTTCTCATAACCCAGGGCGAACATGAATGCCACAAATATCAGCCAGACTGTTGAATTTGAAAATCCGGATAATCCCCATTTTAATACCTGCTCCGAAGAGAAAACTCCGTCAGAAGAAGGTGCTGGTCCAATTTTCAGGATGCATGCAACAACTACTCCTGCCAGACCGATGAACGCGGAAGGAAAAGGCTCAATTATCAACCCAATTATCACACTCAGAAAAAGCGAGAAAAACAGCCAACTGTCTCTTCCAAGACCTTCAGGTGAAGGTGTTAAACTTATTATTAATCCAATGGTAATTATTATTCCCAATTTGATTATATGTTTCATCAGCGAAAGGTAATTTACAGGACCAGAATGCTGTCTGGTTAATTCAGAATTTTCATAATTTACTGTATCCCTTTGTATTCCTAAGTGGTCCAAATAAATTTAGCATCAAAAGAATCAAAGGCTTGCAGAAAGGATATACAAAATTTATTAATAATTAAATGTCTAAACAGTTTGTGATCGAAAGATAATAAAACAATCAATTATAAACAATCACTAGCATCTATTTAAAATATAAAGGTAAAATCGGGATTACATTGAAATTAAATTAAATTTTGTTAAAATGAATATATTATAGTTATATTATCACTTAATTTTATAAATTTATTGCTAGAAATAAACGATCAATTTCAATCATTGCTATCGAAAATGGTAAGGGCATGGGATTATCCGGATAATCCGATCTTTTATTAGTACTTAATGACTGAAATTTACCGACCAATTAAATCAAACTGCCTATGGCAAATTAATATCACTTTAAGACCCAAAAAAGACACTGGCGTGTGTTGAATTATTAACATAATACTTATAGGCTTTAATATTCACATGCGTAAAATGTACTCATTTTGAAAATTGAATAGAATATTATTTGTGCATCCACACATATCAAAATATTATAAAGTGGCGTATAAAACCTTCTAGACGATTAAAGAACTGACAACTTGTAACGATGAATATCTATAAAAGGTCTAATTATAAAAGGTTTGCTAAACCTGAATTCTATTTGTAACTATTTTATCAGATATCTCAACAGAAAGTAATTTTCCGAATCCAACACTGATCTAACACTTTTTTAATAGTCTGAAAACTTGATCCATCTCCAGAATAATTAACATTAAAATAAGATTTCTTAATAGCTGGTGGATCAACTTACTCTTCGATCCAGACTATGTAACCATTAAAATCAAAACTATTTAAGTATGAAAAAAAATAATTTAATTGCCGGCTTTTATAAAAAAAATAGAAGCGTTTGCCATTTGGTTCCGGCAATATTTTTATTGCTTTCACTAGCGATAAATATTAAAGCAAACGAATCCATAAGTTCATCCCCTGAAACATACGACTATCAGCAGGTATCTGTTCGGGGTGTTGTTACAGATGCCTCAACAAATGAGCCTATGGTGGGGGTGAATATTATGGTAAAAGGAACAACTATCGGTAGTATCACTGGCATAAATGGTGAATATTCACTACCCTCCGGAATAGATAATAATGCTATTTTGGTATTCTCCTTCATAGGATTTATTACCCAGGAAGTTAATGTAGCAGGAAGGACAACAATAAATGTAGCTATTTCTCCTAATGTCAAAGGGCTTGAGGAGGTTGTTGTCATCGGATATGGTACTGCGAAGAGAGCTACACTGACTGGTTCTGTCGCTGCGGTTGAAGGTGCTAAATTAACAACGGCTCCCTCAATAAATATTACAAATACTTTAGCAGGAAGGTTGCCTGGCCTTGTTGCAGTCACCAGGTCAGGAGAACCCGGGGCTGACAATGCTATGTTAAGAATCAGGGGCTCAAACACACTTGGTGATAATTCACCACTTATCGTAGTCGATGGTATCGCCAACAGGAGACTGATCGGTATCGATCCCGCAGATATTGAAACCATATCCATATTGAAAGATGCATCAGCAGCAATTTATGGTGCTCAGGCTGCCAATGGAGTTATCCTGATAACGACAAAGCGGGGATCGACTGGGAAACCGCAGATTACTTTTACAGCCAATCAGGGTATAAGCATGCCGACTGTCCTACCAGAGATGGCTGACGCACCAACCTATGCACAGATGGTTAATGAAGTTCATTCATACCGAGGTCGTCCGCCACAATATACAGAACAGGAAATTCAAAAATTCAGGGACGGCTCTGATCCATGGTTATATCCTAATACCGATTGGTTTGCGGAAACATATAAACCTATTACCTTACAAAATAATATAAATTTCCTGTTAAACGGAGGATCTGAAAAAATTAAATATTTCTTTTCAGCTGGATATAAATATCAGGATGGTAATTATAAAAAGAGTGGGACCAATTATAAACAATTCAATTTCAGGAGTAATATTGATGGGGAAATAACTGATAACATTAAATTAAGCATTGATATTTCCGGCCGGCAGGAAAACAGGAATTATCCTACCCGGAGCTCATCGACTATTTTTGGTTCGTGTCTGCGTAGTTTTCCTACCATGCCTGCATACTGGCCTAACGGATTGCCTGGTCCGGACATTGAGCGTGGAGAAAATCCTGTTGTAATGGCCACAAGTGAGACGGGATACGACAGGAGTAAACTATATACAATGGAAAGTAATGTGAGATTAAACATTAATATACCATGGGTCAAAGGTCTTTCACTTACAGGGAATGCTTCTATTGATAAAAGTTTCGGAAATAACAAGCTCTGGCAGACACCTTATTATCTTTATGGATGGGATAGAGTATCTTATGATGAAAACAATCAACCTCTGCTCATAAAAGCACCCAAATATTATTCGGAACCAAGATTGAGGCAAAGTATGTCAGAAGGTTTGAGGACAACCTTAAATGCGTTGATCAATTATGAACATACTTTTTCAGAATCACATGCTGTAAAAGTACTGGTAGGAATTGAAGGAGTTGAAAGTAATTCGATGAATTTCTGGGCATTCCGGAGATATTATATCAGTACTGTAGCTCAGGAACTTTTTGCTGGTGGTGCAGATGAAAAAAACAATGACGGATCATCAAGTGAAAGCGCACGGTTGAATTATTTTGGACGAATCAACTATAATTTTCTTGAAAAGTATATGACGGAATTTGTTTGGAGATATGATGGTTCATATATGTTCCCAAAAGATAAAAGATTTGGCTTCTTTCCGGGAGTTTCATTAGGCTGGAGAATTTCTGAAGAAGAATTCTGGCAAAATAATTTAGGCTTCATTAACTATTTTAAATTAAGAGGATCGTGGGGACAAACAGGAAATGATCGCATTGAAGAATTCCAATACCTTTCAACCTATGGTTTTACAACTCCTTATGTTTTTGATAACGGTGTAGAAGTAAAATCTCTGCGCGAACTTAGGATCCCAAATACAGATATTACATGGGAAGTTGCAAATCAAACCAATTTTGGTTTTGACTCACGATTTTTAAATGATAAAATTACTTTATCTGCAGACTATTTTTATAATCTTCGTTCCAAAATTCTATGGAGAAGAAATGCTTCAGTTCCAGTATCAACAGGGTTGACACTGCCCCGTGAAAATATAGGTGAAGTCATGAATCAGGGATTTGAATTCGAAGTTGGATATAACAACAAGTCCGGATCTTTTACTTACCAGGTTTCAATTAATGGTGCCTATCAGAAAAACAAGATCAAATTCTGGGATGAGACGCCAGGAGTACCTGAATATCAAAAATCTACGGGCTATCCCATGGGCTCAAGACTATTATATCAGGCAATTGGTATATTTAAAGATGAGGCTGCATTAGAATCATATCCTCACTGGGCGGGTGCACAACCAGGAGATATTATTTTTGAGGATGTTAACAACGATGAAGAAATTGATGGCCTTGATATGAAAATGAATTATAAAACTGATTTACCCAGATTCACAGGGGGCATAGACATTAATCTTGGCTATAAAAATTTTTATGCGAATCTCCTCTTCCAGGGAGCCGCCGGGGCTGTCACAATCCATTATACCAATTCAGGCTTATTTGGAAACTACCTTAAACAGGATGCTGAAGGTCGCTGGACCCCAGACAATCCAGATGCCTCTAAACCAAGAGCATGGAACTTCTCTGATGAATACTGGATGGAAGATTATGACATTAATAACACATACTTCCTTAAAAGCACGGATTACATAAGGCTTAAAAATGCAGAGATCGGTTATGACATGCCAGGCACAATAATTAATAAATTGGGCATTAAAGGGTGCAGGATATATCTAAATGGTTTGAACATTCTTACTTTAACAAAACTTCTGGATTATGATCCTGAGACTAATTCATATTCGGGATATCCTCCTATCAAGGTATTTAATGTAGGAATTTCTTTAACCTTATAAAATCAAAAACATGAAAAGTAAATATTTTTATACAATATTCATTTTCAGTATAATGATGATGATATCATGTACTGAAGATTTTCTTGAAAGGAAACCTCTGGGTGAATTTTCTGAGCTTGATGTTTTTCAGGATCCTGTTCTTATTGAGACTTATGTTAACGGTATATATACCAGTGTCAAAGATCCGGGCTGTGGCGGAGGAGGTATGCTGAAAGCAGAATTTGTTGATGAAGCTCATGATATGTGGTATCAATATTTTGAATTTAATAACTGCCTGATATCTGTCGATAATCTCAGACGCTGGACTCGTTTTGAGTATTGGGATAATGTTTATCCAAATATCAGAAAGTGCAATATTTTTCTTGAGAAAGTTGATATGGGGAAATTTGATAACACACTGGTTGATGGTAAACCGTTGAAAGAAAGACTTACCGGAGAAGTACATTTTTTAAGAGCCTGGTTCTATCATCACCTGGCAAGTCTTTATGGTGGTGTTCCCATAATCGAAAAGACTTATGGATTGACTGACGATTTCAAAATTGCACGAAATACTTATGCAGAAACTATTGAATTTATTGTCAAAGAGTGCGATTTGGCAGCCAGTATGCTTCCGGAAGTTAATACCGGTAAAAACAGGGGTCGTGCTACAAAAGGTGCTGCATTAGCCCTCAAAGCCGAGGCACTTCTTTACGCAGCAAGTGATCTTCATAATAATAATTCCAAGTTTACATCATTCGCGAAACCTGATTTACTGGGGTATACCAGTGGTAATCGTCAGGAACGCTGGCTGGCTGCAAAAAATGCTGCTAAAGCTGTTATAGACCTTAATTTGTACAGTCTACATAAGGCCTACCCTGCCCCGGCAGATGCTATTTCACTTAATCCTGTCTCCCAGAATTATGCTGATATTTTCATTCTTAATGAAACAGAAGAAGATATTTATGTAAGAATGTATATATCCAAATATGGTGGTATAACAGGTCTCAGCGGAGTATTGCCAAATGACTTGCCACTTGCTACGGGTCCTAATGGATATCATTTGTACGGACAGGATACTCCGATCGGAAATCTGGTTGACGATTATGAAATGTCAGATGGAACCAGGTTCAACTGGAACAATCCAGAACATGCTGCTGAACCATATAAAAATCGTGATCCGCGTTTTTACGCCTCCATCCTTTACGAAGGAGTAAAATGGATACCCCGTAACACAGATGGAATTCCAATTGATCCAATAGGTATTGTTCAGTGCGGTACCTGGGAGAAATGGGATGCCCAGCAAAATAAAATGGTGGAAGTTTATGGACTTGATACCCGGAAGGGACCTATTGAACCATATAACGGAGGGTATACAGGATATTATCTTCGCAAATTTATTGATCCGAAATTTGATGGACGGTTTTCCGGGCAGGATGCTCCCTGGAGATACTTCAGATATGCAGAGATTTTACTTAATTATGCCGAAGCATGTATTGAGCTGGGCGAAGAGGCTGAAGCACGCACTTATATTAACATGATAAGAGAAAGAGCCGGAATGCCCGCGATAACAGAATCAGGTGATGCTCTTAAAGAAAGGTACCGTCATGAAAGAAGAATTGAACTGGCAATGGAGGATAACCGTTTCTACGATGTTCGCCGCTGGGTTATAGGGCCTCAGGCTTATAATATAAAAGCAACGGGGGTGGACATAAGATATAAACTTGACCCTGCTACTCATGTCACTGCAACTATTCCAACTATTACTCCAATTGATGTTCAGAACAGATCATGGCTGGATAAGGCATATTTCCTCCCGATTTTGAGAGCTGAGATGAATAAAAATGATCTTTTAATTCAAAATCCGGGTTATTAAATTATTGATAAAGTAAAATTAGATAAGACTGTTCGAATATTCTTTCGGACAGTCTTATTTCACCTATTTAACAGTTAATCTAATCACATTTTGAAATTTAGAAATCAGAAATATTTGTTAGTAAGAAATTAAATATTAAAATCATTATGATAAGAGTTATAGCATTCATTTTGTTTGGAATTTTTCCTTTAGCTTTATTTTCACAGGATCTCGGCTATCACAGCCAGGGGAAAAAAGGAATCGTTGCGGCTAGTGAGAAAGCACCAGTTCAGGCAGGCCTTGACATGCTTAAAATCGGAGGCACTGCAGCTGATGCTGCAGTTTCAACTATTCTGGCTGAAACAGTAGTTGATTTCCCTCGTTTTAACATTGGCGGGGAGGTCACATTTATTTATTACGATGCAAAAACAAAACAAGTTAAGGTGCTTTCTGGAATTGGAGAAGCTCCTTTAAGCCAGGATGCGATAGACTGGTATATGAAAAACGGGATACCAAGCAGCGACCTTAAGGCAGCTTTGGTTCCTTCAGTTCTTGATTTATGTGTAAAAGCATTACAATTATACGGCAATTTGAGCTTTGCACAGACCGTTGCTCCAACCTTAGAATTACTTGAAAGCGGTAAAATAGTTCATTCAGTTATGCGATATTCGCTGTCAGAGTTTTCAGTGGATACTAGCTGGTATTCGAACCTTGCCAGGACATTTAGAAAACTAATTGAAGCTGAACAGTTATGCAATGGAAACAGACAGCAAAAGCTTCAGGCCGTGGCAGATAGATTTTACCGTGGCGATATTGCCGATTCTTTGGTCGTCTGGTATAAAGCCAAGGGTTCCTTTTTCACCAAAGAAGACCTGGCAAAACATGTTACCGAAGTTGAAGATGCTGTATCAATTAACTACAAAGGTTTTTCTGTCTATAAAGCCAACACATGGACTCAAGGTCCTGTTATGCTTCAAGCACTGCGCCTGATAGAAAACTTCGATTTAAAGAAATACGGATATCTGTCACCAGAGTATATTCATATAGTTACAGAAGCATTAAAGCTCTCCTTTGCTGACAGAGATACCTATTATGGCGATCCTTTGTTTGTCAAAGTTCCTTTGGAGAACCTTTTATCCGATCAATATACAAAACTACGATATCCACTTATTGATCTTAAAAAAGCATCTGATGAATGCAGACCCGGAGATCCCGTAAATATGAAGGCTCTCCTTGAGAAAGGAGAATATATGAGAATTATGGGGGGTACTACAAACTGCAGTGTAATTGACAAATGGGGTAACATGGCTGCTGCTTCGCCCAGCGGATGGGGCACTAATGCAGGAACAGGCGGAAGTACCGGAGTTACTCATGGGACAAGACTTAAAAGCTTTAATACTCTTAAAGGTCATCCTAATTGCATAGAACCGGGGAAACGTCCGAGAGTCACTCTGTCTCCCACTATAGTCCTCAAGAATGGGAAACCTCTCATGGCAATGAGTGCCGAAGGAGGAGATACCCAGGATCAGAATCAGCTTAACTTTTTCCTTGCCATCGCCGAATTTGGCATAAAACCATATGATGCTGTTACTATTCCCCGTTTTAACACAAACGCGCATCAAGGCTCTTTTAATCCTTCCAGTAACAGAAATGAAGCTCTTCCGGCAAAACGAACACTTTCCATCAGGGAAGGTTTAAGCGTTCAGGATTGGTTGGTTCTGAAAGAAATGGGGCATGAACTTCTTCTGGATCAAAACAAAGTAGCCATTGGTCATCCGGCAATTATTTATTTCGATCAGAAATCGAAGACGGCTTACGGTGCAACTGATCCTACAACAGCTCGTTTTACGGGTGCTTTAAAATAAATTCTTTTATCATTAATTTAAAAATAATTATAATGAAATCTAAATTTAATTCTTCATCTTCCTCTTTAAACCGACGGAATTTTGTCAAGATGGCAGGAATTGGGGCAACAGCCTTAACTTTGTCATCGCCAATCGTATTTGCAGGAGAACAGGCCAGTACCCGTAAGATACGGATCGGAATTATTGGTGGTAACTTCGGTTTAGGTTTTTACTTTCATGAACACCCCAACTGTATTGTAGAGGCAGTTAGTGATTTAATTCCGGAAAGGCGTGAGAAACTTATGCAGGTATATAAATGTTCAAAGAGCTATGAATCTCTTGAAAAGCTTTTGCCAGATCCAAAGATTGAAGCTGTTTTCTTAGCTACGCCCGTTCCTGATCATGCCCGCCACGTGATTGCTTCACTCAAAGCCGGAAAACATGTCCTGTGTGCTGTTCCGGTGGCTATGACTCTTGAGGATTGCGCTGCAATTCTGGATACTGTAAAGAGGACTGGCTTGACTTATATGATGGCAGAAACAAGTGTATATCGTCAGAATACTATTCAGGCTAAAAAGTGGTATCGCGAAGGTCTTTTTGGTAAAATCTTTAGTTGTGAAGCAGAATATTATCATCCGGGAATTTCTAACCTGTGGTTTACTGCTGATCATAAACCGACATGGAGACAGGGGCAACCGCCCATGAATTATCCTACACATGCCACTTCCTTTCTGATTTCTGTTACAGGTGAAAGGTGTACCAACGTTAGTTGTCTTGGATGGGGAGATGATGATTTCTTACTAAAAGATAATGTATATAATAATCCATTCTGGGATGAAACTGCCTTATTCAAGACTAACATGAACACGGCTTTTCGAGTTCAATTATTACGTAAAGGGGCAATTATGGGGACCGAGCGTGCCGAATGGCATGGGAGTAAAATGAGCTTCTATTCCCAAGATCAGAATGGAATGGGAGAAATAGTCGTCCGCGCCTCTGACCGGAAAGGTAAAGATGAAGGCGGATATGTAATCCAGGAGCCGATCAAGGA
Organism: uncultured Rikenellaceae bacterium; assembly: GCA_964410385.1. GTDB lineage: Bacteria > Bacteroidota > Bacteroidia > Bacteroidales > VadinHA17 > LD21. The sequence goes on from CAYPHL010000022.1 coordinate 40,859, forward strand.
AAATTTTGAATCGCCTTTATTCTGGAAAACTGATATGCTACCTGAACCTTTACGACACAACAGCGGCCATGGAGGATCCCATACCTTCATTACACATGAATTCATCAGCTCATTAGTTGAAAACCGTCAGCCTGAAATAAATATCTACGAAGCCATTGCTTACACTGCTCCGGGTATCGTAGCACATCAATCGGCACTTAGAGGAGGGGAATGTATGTCCATACCAAGTTTCGACGAATAGTTTTACGAGCATAACTTAACAAACAGGACTGTTTTTTGAATTTAGTGTCGCTGGACAATCAGGCCATGGAAGACCCTGCAAAAGTGCAGATTGATGCATTTGGTGGAGTCAGATGGACATTAATAAGGCTTTCCTTTTTTCATCAGGAGAGCCTTATCTTAATCAGTTTATTATACAGTATTAATACCGGTGAAAGGAGGAAAGATCAGATCCTGTAGCTGTCAGGATCAAGTCAGAAATCCAGCCTTTGACATATCAATCTCCTTTTCGGATTTGGCAATTACAATGGTGGCTACTGTATTGCCGATAATATTTGTGATAGCTCTGCCTTCGCTCATAAACCGGTCTATTCCAAGAATTAGTGTGATTGCAGCTACCGGTATGCTTCCTGCAACCGGTAAAACAGCAGCAAGAGTTATAAATCCGCTCCCTGTTACACCTGCAGCTCCTTTAGATGCAAGCAATAAAACCAGCAATAATGTGATCTGATGTGAAATATCATAGGGTGTATTAGTAGCCTGTGCTAAAAAGACCGCAGCCATTGTAAGGTAAATAGATGTACCATCGAGATTGAAAGAATAACCTGAAGGTACTACAAGACCCACAATTGATTCGGAGCATCCCATATTTCTGAGTTTCTTCATCAGGGTTGGCAATGCTGCTTCCGAAGAGGAGGTTCCCAGTACAATGAAAAGTTCATCAAGAATATATTTTAAAACCTTGAAAAGATTAAAACCAAAGTATTTAAGAACCCCTCCAAGGACCAGGAGGATGAAGATAATACATGTTATATAGAATGATAACATCAGATTCCCCAGCGAAACTAGTGTATGTAATCCGTATTTACCGACTGTAAAACTCATTGCCCCCAGTGCACCAAGGGGGGCAACTTTCATTACTATCCTGATAATTTGAAATAATGCGGTTTCCAGGGAACTGATACCTGACATCAATGGTCTTGCTTTTTCTCCCATTTTTGACAGGACAAAACCCAGAAGGATGGAGAAAAAAAGTATCTGAAGCAGGTTGTTTGTTGCAAGGGATTGAAAAATGCTATCAGGTATAATGTTCAGGAGAAAATCCTGCCACGTGCTCTTTTCTCCTTTTGTAATGTATACTTCTGCAGATTTAATATCCAGGGTGGAAGTATCGACATTCATACCTTCTCCTGGTTTAATTATATTAATTACTGCCAGACCTATTACCAAAGCAAAGGTGGTGATCAATTCAAAATAAATTACAGCTTTCAGCCCCACACGACCTAATTTTCTGGTATCCTGCATACCAGCTATTCCGCTTATAATTGTACAAAAAATTATCGGGGAGATCATCATCTTCACCATTTTAATAAAACCATCTCCCAACGGTTTCAATTTAACAGCAAAAGACGGGAAAAATGCACCCAGCATGATTCCTATTATAATAGCTACAAGTACTTGAGCATAAAGACTTTTGGCAAGTTTCATAGGTTAATGGTTTCAAATCCGCTCAATGATATCCTCCCTTTGAAAAGGTTTCATCAATTCAGTATAATTATTATCGTTAATATTATCCCTTTCCTCATTCATTCCGTAATTGCTTTTGCGGGAAATAAAAACCAAAATCAGTTCTGGTATCTTCTAAAATTACCTGGATCGTTTCTGATCGGTATTGATTTTATTACTATTAGCTCAAATATATTAATATATTTAACTTAATTGATTGACTTTATTTAAATATTTTTAGTTTTACAATGATCATTTTTGAACCAAAAAATGGTAGTACTTTATATTTGCGGAGGTCTATTAATGGTCATTAATAAATC
>CAYPHL010000023.1:0-1129 GCA_964410385.1 uncultured Rikenellaceae bacterium
AGAAGGTCTGTTTCAGTACCCGTTCAATTTCCTTATCCCGGGATGCTGGCATTTACATGCTTAAGTTCTCAGGCATGCTTAATCACCAGCAATTCAGTGTTGAAGGCAACTGTGAGGTTTGCATCGGGAGGATCGAAGCTGCCCAGAATTGTTCAACAACACCTGTCACAAGTTCTCTTTCCACGAGGAAACCGTCATGACCGTAAAATGAGTCGATTTCAACATATCTGCCACTCGTTGTATTGGCTGCAATAAACTTCTGCTCATCAACAGGAAACAGTAAATCTGATTTTATACCTACGCACAGTACTTCGGCCTTTATACTTTTAAGGGCGTTGATAATTCCTCCCCGACCCCTTCCTATATTATGTGTGTCCGAAAGGCAGGTAAGACACCAGTAGGAATATGGATTGAACCGTTTCACGAGCTTTTGACCCTGATAGGCCTGGTAAGAGGATGCTTTAAAGGAATTCAGTTTTTCATCATCATCTTCTCTCTGAGTCAGATTATATGCATCTATGGTTCTGTAGCTTATCAATGCAATTGACCTTGCAGCTTTAAGTCCTTTTTTACCACCTTCCGGATCTCCGGCTGTAAAGGTCTGATCGGCCTCCATTGCGAGACGCATTGATTCACTGAAAGCTATTGCCCATGGTGTCTGCCTGGCACCTGAGGCCAGGATTATGAGTCTTTGAATCAGTTCCGGGAACATGATGGCATATTCCAGAGCCTGATATCCTCCTATGGATGCCCCGATAACAGAATGAATTGCTTTAATGCCAAGATGTTTCCTCAGGATCTCATGAACATTGACCAGATCCCGGATAGTTATTAACGGAAATTCCCTGAGCCATGGTTTACCGGTTTTCGGATTTACTGATGCCGGCCCTGTTGTACCATAACATGATCCGAGAACATTGGCACAGACAATGAAGAATTTATCTGGATCAAATAATAATCCCTTACCCACCATTCCGGGCCACCAGGCTTCCACATCAGAACTTGCCGTGAGTGCATGACATATCCAGATCACATTGTCGGCTCTCTTATTGAGTCTTCCCCAGGTATGATATGCGATTTCCAGTTCAGGAAGCCTGCCACCTGTTTCAGTGATGAATGGTTTCTTTAT
>CAYPHL010000023.1:1229-13313 GCA_964410385.1 uncultured Rikenellaceae bacterium
CGATTTCCAGTTCAGGAAGCCTGCCACCTGTTTCAGTGATGAATGGTTTCTTTATATTTAATGTTTTCATCATAATACTATTGATTTTAATGGTATGATGGAACCACACATGATTGAATTTTATATTTATACGTGTTTGTGATTGCGTTCAATCATGTGGGTTTCATGACAGTTTACTGAATGCCTGGTTGAAATCATTTATTATATCATCAATATTTTCCAATCCCACCGAGACCCTGAATAAACCGGGTTCAATCCCGGCTTTCTGCAATTCTTCGGGGGACAATTGGGAATGAGTTGTTGTTGCAGGCTGAATGATCAGGGTCTTTGCATCACCTACATTAGCAAGATGACTGACAAGTTCAAGATATTCGACCAGCTTTGCGGCATCTCTCAGATCACTCCGGAGGACAAAACTAAGCACCGCCCCTGCTCCTTTCGGCATGTATTTTTCTGCCAGCTTATAATATGGATTACCTGAAAGACCGGGATAAACTACTTTTCTCAAAGCCGGATGATTTTCCAGCCACCTGGCAAGAGCAAGCGTATTGCTTACATGCCTTTCCATTCTTAGCGATAGTGTCTCAAGTCCCTGAACCAGCAGAAAGGAGTTGAACGGACTTATTGAAGGACCAAGATCTCTAAGTCCTTCTACCCGGGCCTTTACAATAAAAGCAATATTTCCTGCCTGAGAGGTCTTTGAGAAGAGATCTCCGAAGACCAATCCGTGGTATCCCTCCGAAGGTTCTGTAAAAACAGGGAATTTCCCGTTGTTCCAGTCAAAATTAGCCCCGTCAATAATAACGCCACCTATGCTTGTGCCATGTCCGCATATCCATTTTGTTGCAGATTCGGTAACAATATTAGCTCCATAGTCGATCGGACGGAAAAGATATCCGCATGCACCAAATGTATTGTCAACAACAAGAGGGATACCATTCTTTCCGGCAAGCTCTGAAAAAGCTTCAAAATCCGGGATATCAAACCCCGGATTGCCGATAGTCTCAATATAAATAGCCCTGGTTTTATCATCGATAAGCGATTTGAATGATTCCGGATTGAGATCCCGGGCAAACCGTGCTTCAATTCCGAAATTTGAAAACGTGACCCTGAACTGATTGAACGTACCTCCGTAAAGAAATGGCGAACTGATAAAATTATCACCCTTCCGCATTATGGTCGTCAAAGCAATAAACTGAGCAGCATGTCCTGATGAAACAGCCAGAGCAGCAGCGCCACCTTCAAGCGCAGCAACCCTTTTTTCAAAAACATCAGTAGTAGGATTCATCATACGTGTGTAAATATTACCCGGCTCAGCCAGACTGAAAAGATCAGCAGCATGTTTAGCATTCTTAAATGTATATGATGAAGTCTGGTACAAAGGAACAGCCCTTGAAAATGTCTCTTTATCAGGCTGATGGCCTGCATGTACCTGAAGTGTCTCGAAATGTAATTTTTTATTTTTCATGGTATATAATTGTATATTAATATCATAAATAATCATGATGCGAATAAAAAACCGCATCTGAAGAATTTGTTAATAAGAAAATGTGATTGGTCCCTTTACAAAACAGCTTACCGGCACATGCACATAGGCATGAGCGGCATAATGAAATTGTTGTGTATTAAATGAATCGCTGCCAAAGGATGTACTATTTGTGAATGCAAAGATATAAATGATATGTTTAATTACAATAACTATTTATACCTGTAAGCTATAATTCTGACTAACGTTACAAAATGACGCTTTCATCAGTTCTTACAACACAGCAGTGCACCGATGTGTCCCGGATCATTGAGTTTAATGGATGATCGGGCACATTCTTTCCTGAATATCCACGGGACTATCCTGAAACCTGTTTCAGTACAATGTTCTTTAAGGCAGAACCTGCAGACAGCAGCAGGTTTAAAAAATTTCTGTCCTTTTTCCAATGCGCCTTTTACAGTTTGAAAGGCTCCCAGGAAAATTTGCCTGTCCCGGCCTGCTAAAAACGGACAATCCTCCTTGTGGATCAGATATTTTTCGTCGGTTCCCGGCCTGGAACTGATATAATACTTTTCTCTCATCTTTTTTCAGTTTTAAATCAACATCAGATTGTTTCCAAATAATTTCTTAATCTCTTCTGGACTGTCAGGATTCATTTATCTGTTTAATGGGTATTGACCCGAAATTGTTACCATCAAAATCACATAAAAATTACTCATTTGCCTAAAAAAAAGCTATGTTATTGATTATCTGAGCATAACATTTTATCCCATTATAACAACCTGATTATATGTATTTTAAAAAATATATGCCAAAATGAGGGTAACAATTTGGGGTCGTTTCGGATTAAACGGGAAAAACTTTAATTTAAAACCCAGAAATCATGAAAACAAACAACAAAACAAACGCGACGGAAAGAAATTATCCAAAATTTGTTTCAGAACTATCGGAAACTAACATTCTTAAGACCAGTGAGATGCTGCATATCAGAGGTGGAGATGGAGAAGGAAGCGGACTTGAACCAATAATTATCTCTCCAATTAAACCGTAACAATAAATGATTTAATCATTACTTTGAGAGTATCCCTTTAAACCCGGATGCTCTTTTTTTTGTTCTATAATTTAACAATTTAATTAAATTGCAGGAAAAAATTAAATAAATAAAGACAAAATGATCTGTAGATTTGTATTTACAGCATTATGGATTTTTTTTGTTTATTTTTTTTCTCAATCCCCTTCCATGGCTGAGACCATTGATCCGGATTCTCTTTATCTTGAGTTTCTGGATCACTATAAGGCCGGTGAACTGGTAGATGCAGAGAAAAAACTTCTGATGATCCTGGACTCAGAAAAAGACCTGAATGAACATCAGTTAATTGCAGCTAACAATAACCTGGGAGTGGTCAACCAGATGCTGGGGAAATATGATCAAGCGCTTCAATATTATAACTTCGCCGAACAACTGGTAAGGGGGAAAGAAATCTATTTAAATAATCTGGCTGATATTTACACAAACAAAGCAAACATCTTTTTCTTAAGAAAATCATTCGACCTTGCAATCGGATATTATGAAAAGAGCATCAGGTTATTCAGCCGTCTTGACCAGAAAGATAAAAGGATATTGTCATCACTTGCTTCCACTTACCTCAATACGGGAATAGTATTGCTGGCAAACCGGGATCTTAAAAAAGCACTTGAATATTTCAACAGAAGTCTTGAGATAAAAGAAAAAAATGGATTCACAGGATCTGAGCTGGTTTATCTGAACCTGGCAAAGGTCATGGCAGAGTTGCATGATCCTGTCGGGGCGGAAGAGTATTTTAAAAGAAGTATTGCGAAATCAGTTTCCCGGTTCGGCGAAGATCATTACAGGCTGGCTGAAGTTTATTTTGATTACGGTCTGTTCCTCGAATCGCAGGGAAGATTTGATGAAGCCCTGGATGCATACAACAAAGCTCTTTATATCAGCCGTATAAATTACGGGAATAAGCACCCGCTGGTTTCACTTGCATACAAGCATATAGGAGATCATTTTCTTAAACTGGCTGACTACAAAAGTGCAGCGGATCATTATCAGAAATCCCTTATCGCAGTGGTAAACGGTTTCGATGATCCTGATATAAATTCAAATCCCGACACCGATTCCGTTCTGTTCGACATCAGATTGCTTGACAATCTGAAAAGCAAATCAAAAGCTCTCGAACTACTTGCTGCACAACAAAGTGATGAGGACCTTAAGGTTCAGACCATGAGAAAAAGCCTGGAAACTATTGAACTGGCGCTGGTGCTCACCGAAAGGATAAGGAACAGCTATCTCACGGAAGAGAGCCGTATCTACTTATCCGAAAATGAAAAGGAGACATCAATTACCGCAATCAATATATCAGGAGCTTTATATTCTCTTACAGGTGACCGATCTCTGGAGGAGAAGATGTACGGGATAACAATGAATTCAAAAGCAGCCATCCTGAGGAACGAAATCAGGGAAAATGAATTCTATCTGACAACAGGCATGCCTGATTCCCTGAGCAGACTCCGGAGTAATATTGCTTCAAATATTGCTGCATATAATAAACTTATTATGGACGAATCGCTTAAAGCACTTCCTGATAATAGTAAAATCTCAGTATGGAAAGATGCTGTATTTGAAATGAACAGAAATATGGAGAGGATAAGCGTCTATATAAAAGCTACTTATCCCGGATATAGTGATCTGCTCGGAAAAACTGAAACTCCCGGCCTGGATGAAATCCGTAAGAAACTTGACCGCGATGAGACGATCCTCGACTACATGATTTCAAATCAGCATACTGACGGACAACGTGACCTGTATATCTTTATTATAACCAGAAACACATTGAAATGTCTGAAACTGAATCCCGATACATCTTTCTCGGCTTATGCACAGATACTGAATAAGTATCAATACGGTTACTCTCCGGGCACATACCCCGGTCAGGCAGATGCACTGCATTATATGTATTTAAACCTTATCAAACCAGCAGAAAGCTATTTTGCCGGGAAAAGACTTATAATCATACCTGATGACGAGATCGGCCGGCTCCCGTTTGATGCCTTCCTTGTTAATGAACCGGCTGACACCAGGAGAGACTGGGACGGGGTACATTACCTGGTATATGATTATACAATATCCTTTTCCTATTCGTCGTCAATGCTTAAATATACAAGAGCAGGTAAAAGCAAAACAAGGAAGGTATATGCTTTTCACCCTGATTATCCTGATCAGGAGGCAAGCCGGAGATCAGCAGTTAAACTGCCGGGAGCAGCAGATGAGATTGAATCCATATTCAGATATTTCAGGGGGAAGAATTTTCCGGGTACCCTCGCTTCTGAAACAAATTTCTTAAATATTATCCATGAACCTGTAATTCTTCATCTGGCAATGCATGGCATATCCGATACAGTGAATTCAAAATATTCCTACCTCCTCTTCGATACCAGGACGGATTCAGTGTCGGATGGGAAACTGTATAATTATGAGATCAGTGTTGCTGAGATCAGGTCCCCTATGGTTGTCCTGAGCGCCTGTAATTCAGGTAAGGGTACACTTTATCACGGAGAGGGGGTGATGAGTCTTGCCCGCGGATTCACACTTGCAGGTGCATCATCGGTTGTAAGGACGGCCTGGGAGGTTAATGATGAAACAAGTGCAGTTATTATGACAAGATTTTACAATCATCTTTCATCGGGAAAAAAGAAAGATGAAGCCCTCCGGCTTTCGAAACTTGATTACCTTAAGGAGATCCCTCCGGCATTTGCAGGTCCTTATTACTGGGCAGCCTATGAAATTATGGGGAACACCGATCCCATATCAAATAATCCGGGTGTACTGCTTCTGACTGTCACCCTGATTGGCGGAACTGGCTTTGTTTATTACTTTTTAAGGAGACGAAGGATTTTTTCCGACCGTTCCTTGTAAAAACCCGGATCACCGGCGAGATCTTCAAAGCTCCGAATAGCTTTTTCCGGGTCACCCGATTTCAGCCAGACAAGTCCGAGATACCATTTTGCATCTTTATTGAATTCTCCCGGCCGGCCGGCAATTGGTTCAAGCAAGCGTACTGCCCGGTCATAATTTTCAAGCTCTATAAATGTAACACCAAGGTAGAACCCCGGCAGATCCGATTCCGGCTCATCAAGCAGAGCATCTGAGAATTCAACAGCAGCCAGCTGATAATTACCGCTCTTATAGCTTTCAAGGGCTGCTTCCAGGTTTTCATCACCACCGGAAACAGAACTTCGTGTTACAAGAGACGCCGCATAATAGGGTTCATAATACCTGCTGAAAATACTGTCCGGCTTCCCTGATGGTATAAAATACCTGACAAGAAAAACAAACGCAAGAATCGCAGCAGCTGCTATTGATGTATACCTTATAATCCCGGTTTTATTCTTCTGTGATTTGACAGGCTCATTATTAATTATCTGACGGCTCTCATTCTGAAAGGAAGTGGTCACAAAATCTCTTATTTCACGGGATTTGATATCCGTTTCTTTCTGCTTCCGCTCATGCCACTCCTTAATCCAGGCTGCAGAGATACTCTCAACATCCGAATCCTTTATCTCCTGCTTGATTTGTCTGATTTCCTCATTTAAAGATCTGTCAGGATCATCTTTAAGAAGACTAGCCTGAACAAAGTTCCGGATCTCATTATTATGTGATTTACTTCCGGTGAAATCAGATACAAGCGATGCTGCCTGATCACGGATTTCTTCCCGTAAAGGATCTTTCATCACCTCTTCAATATCCCTGGTGCCGGTAAAATAATCGCTGATCCTCCTGAAAAGAAGTTCATCTTCGGAAAATGGTAACTGATCATCATCCCAGGAATCCGGATTTCCTGCTACCTTAAACTTCTTATCATTATGTTCATCTGATTTTTTCATCCTCAGCCAATCATTTACCTGAATGTAATATCCTTGTTGATGACGACAGGTGGTTGTCGGTTAATACTTCTTCGCCTGCAATCTTCCTGTAATCGGGATGACTCTTAACCAGCCTTACAAGTTCAGCCTGTGCTTCAGATTTTTTCTTCCTCACATAACCATAGGTCAGACCAAGCTTATCGGCTATTTCCTGTGGAGACATCTCTTCCCAGTAAAGCGAAAGTATCCTTTTATATGAGGGCTCGAGTGATTCAAAAACACTCCTGAAAATATCCTCATATAATTTATCATCTATCACATCGGTGAAATCTCCTGCTTCTCTTTCATCAAGCCTTCGTCTCATGTAGTTAGCTACTGCCTTCCTTTTAACAAGAATATCTCCCCAGAGCTTTTCACATATACAATAAAGAAATGTCCGGAATTTACAGGTTAATGCAAATTCTTTATTATCAATATTTTCAATTATAATCATCAATCCGTCCTGGAAAATATCCCTTGCATCCTCAGCAGTCCCGCCCAGGCGGGTAATCATAAGCCTTATCATGGGCAGATAACGGTCGGAAAGATAGCTAACCACATAACTTTGCCGGTTACGCAGGCATTCAATGATTTCGTTATCTGAATATGATTTCACAAACAGTAGTCCTGACAGTAAAATGAATCCAAATTTAAAAATTTTTCATGAAACTGAAAAAAAAGTGCATTTCGGAGGGTAACAATTTCACCCCTATTCGGATTAAACGGTTTATTTAATTATTATGAACACTGAACCTATCTTCAGATTTTTTCCGGGAATCTTTTTATGGCTGGTAAGTATTTTACCTCTGGAAGGACAGACTTTCTCTGTCAGGTATGATCTTGCGGATCTTTGCAAAAAGAACCAGTTTGAGACCTTCAACAGGCAACTTTCATGGTTTTATGAAGATGATAAGAAAGCTGTCAGGTTATCAGAGAATTCAGGTGATGGGATTGCCTGGATAAAGGGTGTGGAATTTTCAGATGGCACCATTGAGATCGATATAAGGGGCAAGGATATTTTTCAGCAAAGCTTTGCAGGCATTGCATTCCATGGATCGGATAGCGATACTCTGGATGCGGTTTATTTCCGTCCCTTCAATTTTCAGGTTTCAGATAGTGTAAAAAAGTCTCATGCAGTTCAGTATATCTCCCATCCTGATTTTACATGGCAGGTTCTGAGGGAAGAATATGCCGGAAAATTTGAAAAAGAGATAATACCTGCTCCCGGCGGTGATGATTGGTTTCATGTGAAGATTGTTGTTCAGTATCCTGATGTAAATGTTTATGTAAATTATAGTGATATTCCCTGTATCAGCATAATGAAATTAAATGGCAGGAGAACAGGGAAGATAGGCTTATGGGCAGGCAATAATTCGGGAGGGGATTTTGCCAATCTGGTTATCAGTACGACCAGGAAGAGGTTGAGGTAGAGGTTGAGGTTGAGGCTGAGGGGTGAGGACAAAGAGAGGAAGGACTGAGAGACTGGGAGAGCTGACTGACTGTCGTATACCGATTACTGATTACCAATTACTGAAAACGGAATACCGAATATTGATTTTCCATAAAATTTCCTGAATAAATTTTTTACTTTCCGGATAATTATTATTTTTACGGATTCTTAAATGAGAATGATTCTTATTTAATATTTAATATCACATAAGAATCTTTATTTTCTGATAATCAATATTATATGAGAATAATTTTTATCTGAGAATAAAAACAATCCGGATAAATCCCGGGAAACAGGTTTAATATATTCAGACTGCCATGGCAAACAAGGATGTAATAAGAATTCTTACTGAAAACGGTCTTAAAGTAACTCCTCAGAGAACCGCCGTACTCGAAGTCGTTCTCAACCTCCGGAACCACCCTACAGCTGACTATATAACCCGCTACCTCAGAATAAATTACCCTAATATACCTATCGGGACTGTCTATAAAATACTGGAAACCTTCGTACAGAAAGGCATTGTAAAAAAAGTAACTACCGAAAACGAAATATTAAGGTATGATGCAATTCTGGAAAAACATCACCATCTGTATTCCAACGACTCGGAACGCATCGAAGATTATTATGATGAAGAATTGAACAAAATAATAAGTGATTATTTCTCCCGTAAAAGAATACCTGATTTCACAGTCCTGGACTTCAAATTACAGATCACAGGAAAATTCAACGATAAGAACAGAAATTAATTCATAAATTATCAGTATAAATCTAAACTTAACTATCATGGCAGAAATTGGAAGATCAATTGTAAAAATGGATGTTGACGATTTGCTCAATCTCCTCAACAAAGCACTGGCCGACGAATGGCTCGCTTATTATCAGTACTGGATTGGCGCCAAAGTGGTAAAGGGACCGATGAAGGACGCGGTTACTGCAGAACTTACACTTCACGCTACAGAAGAACTGACTCATGCTGAACTTCTTGCTACAAGAATTGTCCAGCTTGGAGGAACTCCGGTTCTTTCTCCCGATGAATGGTCAAAAATAACCAACTGCGGCTATGAAGCACCGGAAGATCCCTACGTGGAAATAGTACTCGACCAGAATATTAAAGGAGAACAATGTGCTATACGGACTTACAGCAAACTTCTTGATATTACAAGAGAAGCCGACCCCGTAACCTATAACATAATATTACAGATTATTACAGATGAAGTTGAACACGAGGAAGATCTTGCAGCTCTGAAGGAGGATCTCGAACTGATGCTTATGAGAAGGAAGTAATTCCTGATTTGACTTTCAACTATTTGACCTTACGTAATTAGCAAAATGACAAATTTTTATAAAATCAATTAATAAACAATTAAAAACAAGACTATGGAAGAAAAAACTTATTCAATGCCGCGTATCGGCGAAAAAGCTCCGGAATTCAAAGCTGTAACAACACAGGGTGACATTAATTTCCCGGGAGATTACAAGGGAAGCTGGGTGATATTGTTCAGCCATCCTGCCGATTTTACTCCGGTCTGTACTTCAGAGTTCATGACATTTGCCAGCATGGAAAATAAATTCAATGAAGCTAACTGCAAGCTTGTCGGGCTTTCAGTTGACGGACTCTACAGCCATATTGCATGGCTCAGGACAATTAAGGAAAAAATTGAATATAAGGGTATGAAAAATGTCGAGGTTACATTCCCTCTTATTGAGGATATTACAATGGAAGTAGCGAAGACATACGGAATGCTTCAGCCCGGTGAAAGCTCCACAAAAGCTGTAAGGGCAGTATTCTTCATTGATCCTAAAGGAATTATCCGCACTATTATTTATTATCCGCTTAGCCTTGGCCGTAACTTCGACGAATTATACAGGGTGCTTATCGGTCTGCAGACAGCAGATGCTTTCGGTGTTGCACTTCCGGCTGACTGGAGACCCGGTGACGACGTGATTGTCCCGACAGCAGGCTCATGCGGTGTTGCAAAATCCCGTATGGAAGGTAAGGAAGATATGAAATGCTACGACTGGTTCTTCTGTACCAAAAAACTTGACAAGGAAAAAGTCCTTGGTACAATACTGAAGAAATAATAAACAAAATGCCTTTTCTTCTGTTCTAACCTCTGTGTCTCTCAGTGACTACTCTGTGTCACTCTGTGTAAGTTCTTAAAATAATAGTTTCACAGAGTTCCACAGAGGATACACCGAGATCCACAGAGGGTATAATTATAAAAATTGTTATATGGAAATTACATTCGACGGAGGTAAAATAATTACCGCACATACTCACGGACATTCAATTAAAACTGATCAGCCTGTTGATAATGGAGGTACTGATACCGCACCGGCCCCGTTTGACCTCTTCCTGGCATCCATAGGGACATGTGCAGGCATTTATGTAAAATCATTCTGCGATAACCGGAATATACCTGCCGAAGGCATAAAGATTATCCAGTCCCATGAATGGAACAAGGAAACCGGATTGCCGACTGCAATTAAGCTTGATATTAAACTACCTCAGGATTTCCCTGAAAAATACAAAGCTTCACTTGTTCATGTCGCAGAACTGTGCAAGGTGAAGAAAAGTATCGCCAATCCTCCTGCATTTGAGATTGTCACATCACAGTCCTGAAATAAATTTCATATTAATCTCCAAAACAAAGGACCGGAATGATCTTCCGGTCCTTTTTGCTTTTGATGACCCTGATCAGTGTCAGGTCAGCTTATATCAGGTACATGTTGATCAGCTGTTCGTACAGTTCCTGTTTACCGCTTATCACTTTCGGTTCGCCGTTCTTAAATGCCAGCTCCCTCAGCTGCTCAAGGGAGAGCTTTCCTTTCTCATAATCTTTTCCGGCGCCTTTGTCAAAGGAAGCATATCTTTTCTTTCTCATTTCAAGGTAATCACTCTCTTTAAGTATCTTATCAGCTATCAGAAGTGACCTGGCAAATGTATCCATGCCGCTTATATGGGCAATGAACAGATCTTCCGGATCGGTGGAATTTCTCCTGATATGGGCATCAAAATTTATTCCGCCGGTTTTGAATCCGCCTGCCTGAAGTACAACCATAACTGCTTCTGTGATCTCATAAACATTTGTCGGGAACTCGTCTGTATCCCATCCGTTCTGCGGATCTCCCTTGTTGGCATCAATGCTCCCCAGCATGCCTGCATCAGATGCAACCTGAAGATCGTGCACAAATGAGTGCCCTGCAAGTGTTGCGTGGTTTGCTTCGATATTCAGTTTGAAGTCTTTGTCAAGCCCGTATTTACGTAAAAACCCTATGACGGTTCCTGAATCATAGTCATACTGGTGCTTTGTCGGCTCCATTGGCTTTGGCTCAATCAGGAAGGTCCCCCTGAATCCGTTCTTCCTTCCGTAATCCCTTGCAAGTGAAAGCATCATGGCCATATGATCGAGCTCTCTTTTCATATCAGTATTATGCAGGCTGAGATATCCTTCCCTTCCTCCCCAGAACACATAATTCTCACCTCCCAGCTCTATGGTTGCCTGGATAGCATTCCTTAGCTGGGTGGCAACATGAGGTAAAACGGCAAAATCGGGATTTGTGGCTGCCCCGTTCATGTAACGCGGATGAGAGAACAGGTTTGCCGTTCCCCATAACAGTTTCACACCAGTCTGCTTCTGCATCTTCTTCATCTCGGGCAATATTTTTTCGAGACGTTTCTCTATCTCAAGAACAGAGCCATTCCCTACTACATCAACATCATGAAAGCAGTAGAAACCTGCCCCTATCTTGGTAAAGAACTCAAAAGCCGCATCAAGCTTCATCCTTGTCTTATCATCATTATTTTCTGCTCTGTCCCATTCAAAGACATGTGTCGGATCGCCAAACTGATCCCTCCCGTCACCACAGAAAGAGTGCCAGTAAGCAATTGCAAAACGGAGATGATCCTTCATCTTTTTGCCCGATACGACCTGATCGGGGTTATACCATTTGAATGCAAGGGGATTCTTTGATTTATTTCCTTCGAATTTTATCTTCCCGATCCCGGGAAAATATTCTTTTTCAAGTTTTTTAGCCATATTTTTCAGTTTATGTTTATTTTCAGGATATTTTTTTCATAATCCTCGGAAGATGGTCTTAGCCTTTCCCCCCGGCATTGCTTCGCTGAAGCTACGCGAAAGCGAAGGGGAAACAGAAAGGGGGTGGTAATCCTCAATCTATACTTCTTTCAGATAACTAAGCCAGGTTGAGTAGGCTGCTT
>CAYPHL010000023.1:13413-15302 GCA_964410385.1 uncultured Rikenellaceae bacterium
TAATCCTCAATCTATACTTCTTTCAGATAACTAAGCCAGGTTGAGTAGGCTGCTTCATAGGCAGCGGTCTTTTCTTTTTCAGGTGATGTTATTCCAACAGCCTTCAGACCGGTGAATGCCTCACTTACAGATTTATAATATCCGCATCCTATCCCAGCGCCCCTTGCTGCTCCGACAGAGCCATCTGTATTATACAAATGAATTTCAGTTCCTGTAATACACGACAGAGCTTCCCTGAAAACATTGCTCCTGAACATATTTGCAGCGCCTGCCCTGATCACCTTCGGCGTTATGCCCGTCTCCTTCATAATATCAAATCCGAACCTGATCGAGAACACTATTCCTTCCTGGGCAGCCCTGAACAGGTGGGCTGTACTATGAATATTGAAATTAAGTCCGAGAATGCGTGCTCCTATATTCTTGTTTCCCAGCATTCTCTCGGCTCCGTTGCCGAAAGGCAGTACCGAAAGTCCTTCAGATCCTATTTCTGTCTTCGCAGCCATATCATTCATTACTACATAAGAAACATTGTTCCCTGCGTTGCGTCTCAGCCAGGAATTAAGAATGCCTGTACCGTTTATGCAGAGCAGAACGCCGAGACGCGGATCAGTCTGTGTATGATTCACATGGAGGAAAGTATTTACACGCGATGCCGGATCATATTTCTTCTGATCGGTCACACCGTAAATGACCCCGGATGTTCCGGCTGTGGCAGCGACCTCACCGGGATTGAAAACATTAAGGGACAATGCATTGTTAGGCTGATCACCTGCACGGTAAGAAACCTCAGTCCCTTCAGGAAGATCCAGCTCTTTTGCTGCAGCAGCAGTTACTTTCCCCTGTAAGGAAAAAGAAGGAAACACTTCAGGTATTAAATCCCTGCTGAAACCATAAAAATCAAGCAACTCATCAGATATCCTGTTTTCAGAAAAGTCCCAGAAGATGCCTTCAGACAATCCGGAATAAGTGGTTACGGCATCTCCGGTCATCCTCAGTGCAATATAATCTCCCGGAAGCATTATTTTATGAATTTTGCCGTATGTTTCAGGCTCATTCTCCTTAACCCATGCAAGCTTGGAAGCTGTAAAATTCCCGGGTGAATTAAGCATATGACCGAGGCAAAAGTCTTCACCAAGCCTGCTGAAAGCTGATTCTCCATATCCGACTGCCCTGGAATCGCACCAGATAATGGAGGGGCGCAGGACATTAAAGCTTTTATCAACTATAACAAGCCCGTGCATCTGGTAAGAAATACCTATTGCACCGATATCTTTCTTCTTTGCTCCAAGCTGGCTGTTGCAGTCTGCAATTGATGCTTTTATATTTCTCCACCATATTTCAGGATCCTGCTCAGCCCAGCCGGGTCTGTCAGCAATGATCTTCATCTCATCTTTCGGATAAAAAGCCGAAGCCAGGCAATTGCCCGATTCGCCGTCAATCACCGAAGCCTTGACCGAAGAACTACCAAGATCCAATCCGAGTAATAACATAATCTTTAGTATTAGTTTAGAAAGTGCCTAAAGTGCCTAAAGTGCGCTAGAGTGCCTAAAGTTATAATTTTATTTGGAAACAATTTTAATCACTACAGACTTTAGCCACTCCAAACTTTAGTGCACTTTAGGCACTTTAGTGCACTATAGGCACTTCCTCCTGACTGTTGATTCCCTGACGATAAGTTTATGCTTCAGGATTATAGTACTTAAACCGGCGGTCTCCCTGTTGTTCAGCCTGTTTATAAGGGATGTGGCTGCAATTTCTCCAATCTCTGCTGCCGGATAATCGATTGTTGTAAGATTGGGTTTTATGACCTGGCTCACCGGCTCATTATTGAATCCGGCAACAGCTATATCTTCAGGGACCTTAATTCCTGCTTTCTGAAGTTCACAGAT
>CAYPHL010000023.1:15402-40730 GCA_964410385.1 uncultured Rikenellaceae bacterium
AATGTTTTTACTTATTTTTATAGATATTTATTGTCCGGCAAATTCATTAATTATAATCCGCGGATATGTTCAGAAGAATCGTCTTAACCAGTTTTGCCATCTTATGTGCATCAGCTCTTTTCAGCCAGAAAATAGCATCATTTGAAGTTAGTTTCTCAAAGGGTACGACAGGGCTGGATATTCCTGTCAGTATTGATCTTGACCAGGTTACATATCTTGCAGATTCTCTCCTGTCACTTTTTGAAATAAAGGGTACCACTAAGACTGCTGTACCTTTCCAGGTTGAACAGGGTAATCCGCGTAAACTTCACTGGATTGTTGCTACAGGGATAAATACAGTTGAAAAGCATGTATTCGAGCTTCATAACGGGAAGGCAGAAATCCGGGAATTAATAAAAGCTGAAGCCCGGGATGGTGCACTGGTGATACATAAAGGCGATAACAATTTTCTTCAGTATTATTTTAAAACGGTCTATCCACCCGCAGGGGTAGATACTGTGTATAAGCGGAGCGGATTCATTCACCCCCTGTGGTCGCCTCACGGACAGGTCCTCACGCGTATTCAGCCTCCGGATCATTATCATCATTACGGAATATGGAATCCCTGGACCCATGTTGCATTTGAAGGAGATACAATTGACTTCTGGAACATCAACAGCCGGCAGGGAACCGTAAGGTTCGCCGATTTCGTATCGGTCGAAAACGGTCCGGTTTTTTCAGAATTTAAAGCCCTGCATGACCATGTAGTATTTAAGAAGGGAGGCGGAGAAAAAATTGCAATGAAAGAGCTCCAGGGTGTAAGGGTATTTTCGCCGGGAAAAAACAACGACTTCTTTATTGTCGATTTTAATATCCTTATGAACTGCGCAGGGGAAAGCCCGGTCAGACTGCTCGAATACCGTTATGCCGGTCTGGGCTGGAGGACAACCCGGGAATGGGATAATAAAAACAGTATGGTACTTACTTCGGAAGGAAAGACCCGGAAAGATGCTGACGGATCCAAAGCCAGGTGGTGTATAGTTCAGGGAGCAATTGGCGATGATTATGCCGGTGTTGTAATGATGTCATTCCCTTCCAATTACAATTTCCCCGAACCACTTCGTATCTGGCCCGAAAACCAGTATAACCGCGGTGACATGTTTGCCAATTTTTGTCCGACGAAAGACATGGACTGGCTGCTTGAACCCCGGAAGAATTATGCATTGCGCTACAGGTTCCTTGTCTTTAACGGGAAGATCGATAAAGATAAAGCTTCAAATGCCTGGGAATACTTCGCAAATCCCCCAGTAATATCCATAAGAAAGTAAAAAATTACTTCACGATGTAATTTTTCTTTGCAATCGGTTGCAAAATCCGGTAAAGTTTTTAAATTTGATATACCGCTTTAGCATCCGGTTTTAACCTGATGAGGCAAAGTCTTTTCATTTTGTTGAATTATTTCACTCCGGGCAAAACAGGGATATTACCATATTAATAACCATTTAATTTTTAATCTATGCGAAAAAACCTTCTGTTGCTGATTGTGTTTGCCGCGATTTCCATGAGTCTGGCAGCGCAAAAAACAGTTACTGGAAAAGTAACGGATGAGGACCTTAACCCTCTGGCCGGCGTGGCGGTCATGGTAAAAGGTACTACTATCGGAACCCTGACAGAATCGGACGGCACTTTCAGGTTGTCTGTACCGTCTGAAGCCAGGACGCTTTCTTTCTCCTTCCTGGGGATGAAAACTTATGATATCGAGATGGGTGACCGTCTTAATTTCGATATTGTAATGACTGTCGATGTCGGACTTCTCGAAGAAGTAATTGTAATTGGTTATGGTACTGTCAAGAAAAAGGATCTTACAGGCGCTGTAACCAGGATCAATGCCGAGGATGTACAGACGGAAGCAAGCTCAAATATGACATCAATGCTGAGAGGAGCGATCCCCGGGCTGAATGTAACTTTCAGTACCTCTGCCAAAGGGCTCAGCTCTGCCAGTGACATGATGATCAGGGGCGAAACTTCGCTGAGAGCAAACACTTCTGATCAGGCCAGTGCAAACGCACCTCTTATAGTTGTTGACGGAATGATCTATTACGGAGATCTGGCAGATATTAATCCTGCCGATATCGAAACCTTCGATATCCTTAAGGATGCTTCATCTGCAGCAATTTATGGCGCCCGCGCCACAAACGGTGTCGTTCTCATAACTACAAAAAAAGGAAAGATAGGCAAACCTGTTATCAACGTATCAACAAGTACGGGGATTGCCTATACCTCACCTGCCCATTTTGATCTTATGAATGGTGAACAGTTCATTGCCCGGAGAATAGCCGGTTTTGAAGCCAATGAAAGACGCCAGCTCACTATCGGACCCGGTTATTATCATAGCTCTGCCGATCTGCCTTCAGGAGTAACAATTGATCAATGGAAAGCTTATGACGGATCCGGTTCGGCAACCGATCTGACTGCAATATGGCTCAACAGAATAGGATTTGCTCCGATTGAAATAAAGAATTATGAAGAAGGAAAGGAGCTTGACTATAGTAAATTTGCCTGGCAGAAAGGATTCACACAGGATTATACTTTAAGCGTATCCGGCAGCTCTGATGCTGTTTCATACTACTTCTCACTCGGATATACTGATAATGAAGGCATACAGTACAATGAGAGTTTCAATACTATCCGTTCAAGAATAAACCTTGAATCAAATGTGACCAAATGGCTTAAAGTAGGTACCAATACCCAGATCGCCTTCAGGGATGAAAGTCCCGTCCTTCCGGGTGTAAGCCTGTATGTAACACCATATTCATCCATGTACGAGGAAGATGGAAAGACTTTACTTTTTGCTCCTTCAGGATATATTAACGCTCCCAATCCATGGCTTGAAATGGTTTACCACGACAGATTCCTTAAATACAATACCATGAACAGTAAAGTTTATGGAATAATCTCTCTGCCTTTCGGATTTTCTTTTACATCCGAATACATCCCGAGGTTCAACTGGAACAGGGATTATCAGTCATATTCATCAAAACATGATCTATGGCTTCCACAGGGAGGGAGAGCTTCAAGACAGAATACTACCATATTCGAATGGCAGATAAATAATATGTTGAAATGGAACCGGACACTCGGAGTGCATAATTTCGATGTGACCTTTGTTCAAAATGCTGAAAAGTATCAATACTGGAGAGATTATATTTACAGACAGAGATTCCTTCCAAGCGATGTTCTGGGTTATCACAGAATGCAGGCAGCGTCAGAAGACCTCGAAATTTCAAGCAATGATGAAATGAGTACTGCCGATGCACTGCTTGCCCGTGTCAATTATACCCTGATGGACAGGTATAATTTAACAGCATCATACCGTCGTGACGGTTATTCTGCTTTTGGCCAGAGCAACCCTCATGCAAGTTTCTGGTCAGTCGCCGGCGGATGGACCATCAGCCAGGAAAGCTTTTTCAATGTGCCATGGATTGATCAGTTGAAGATCAGATTGTCCTATGGAACAAATGGTAATCGTGGTGTTGGTATTTATGACGCCCTTGCCAACCTTAACACCGGAAAATTTGTACTTATTTCAGGGAGCACTGCGGGTTATACTTCACAGCTATATACAAGCCGTATGGCAAATCCAAGCCTGAAGTGGGAAAGGACAAGTGCTTTTAATGCAGGGCTGGACTTCTCAGTATTCAAAGGCAGACTGAGAGGCAATATAGAAGCTTATTACATGATCACCCGCGATCTGCTTATCCCCCGCCAGCTTCCGAATATTACCGGATATGCCAGTGTTATGTCAAACATGGGCCGGGTTGACAACAAAGGTATTGAAGTGGGGATCAGCTCACTCAATATAGCTTCAAAGGATTTCAGCTGGACGACTGATTTCTCGCTAACACATAACAGGAACAAGATCGTACATCTGTACGGTGATTATAAGACTGATCCTCTGACCGGTGAAGAAAAAGAAGTTGATGATATTACAAACAGATGGTTCATTGGCCATGCTATCGACCAGATATGGGATTATAAGACTCTTGGGATCTGGCAGGCCGATGAAGAAACTGAAGCAAAAAAATACAGCAGGAATCCCGGCGATTACAAACTGGAAGATCTTAACAATGACGGGTACTATACTGATGCCGATAAACAATTCCAGGGGTACAGAAGACCAGTGGTAAGACTTACCATGAGAAATGATTTAAAATATAAGGATTTTGAGCTGTCTGTAAAAATGTATTCAAACCTGGGCCATTACAGAGCTAATCAATACCTGAGAAATAACGAGGCATTTTATGACAGATCCACTTACTATAATGTCCCATATTGGACTGCTGAGAATCCCGGCAATAAATGGGCAAGGATAGACAGTTATGAAACAAACTTCGATGTATGGGAAAGCAATTCATTTGTAAGAATTGACAATATCTCCCTGACTTATAATATTCCTCAGAAATTCCTGTCAAAGCTCAGGATTGTAAACTGCAGGCTGTCTGTTGTATCTGATAATCCCTATGTGTGGGCACCCGGATGGTCGTGGATGGATCCTGAAAACAATGGATATACACCATCTTACCTGTCTTTCAAGCTCAATTTAACTCTTTAATAATAAAGGACATGAAAAAACATATTATCGCTTTATCAGTGCTTACGATGGTGCTTCTGGGATTAAGCTGTTCTGATGATTTTCTTAAACCAAATCCGCTGTCGTTTTATGCACCCGAGAATACTTTCGTGGATGCAAACGGATTGAATGCGGCATTGATTGCCTGTCTTCGAAACGCCCGGCACGAAATGTATGAAGATACACCACAATTCATTTCCGAAGGAATTTTCTCCGATATTGCTGTCGAAGGAACCACTGACAAAACCGGTGTTCATATGGACCTTCCTGCACAGATATTACCTGATGCAAATATGGACTATGGTGATATAACAAAACTTGGCAGATACTGGACTGAGGGATATAACAGGATTAAATATGCGAATGTTGTGATTAACAGGATAGATGTCGCAACCTGGAAAAATGAAGCTGAAAGAAATAATGTCCTGGGTAAGGCATATTTTCACAGGGCTAATGTCTATTACAGGCTGGCCAATCAGTATGGAGATGTCCCCCTTATCCTTACGGAAATTATGGAACCAAAGCTTGATTTCTATTCATGCACCCGGGAGAGCATCCTTCTGAAATGTAAAAAAGACCTTGAATTTGCTGCACAATGGGTAAATGCCACATGCCCTGTTGGTGATATAAATAAAGCTGCGGTCAATCACCTCCTGACAAAAGTCAATCTTTCGCTGGGAGAATTTGATGATGCTATTGCTTCGGCAAACGCTGTCATAAATGATGGAATTCATTCCCTGATGACTTCAAGGTTCGGATCCTACAAATCCGATCCGACACATGATGTGGTATGGGACCTGCATCAGGAGGAAAATAAGGCTCTGACAGAAAATAAAGAAACTATATGGCTTTATGTCTGCAGCGAAACACTTACTGAAGACGGTGCCAGTGAGAAACTAAGGGTTATGCGTCAGGCCGTTCCATATTGGGGAGGTGCTGCAAAGAACAAAACCCCGACCGGTCAGACAGGAACGACGGATCAACCTCTGGGGGCAAAGGTCGGCGGTTATCCGGTCGAAATAGACCTGGTGGCAAAATACGGCAGGGGAATCGGTCGTTTACGCCCGACTCCCTGGTACCAGTACAGCCTGTGGGATGATCAAAATGACATGCGACATAAATTTCCGAACTGGATCAGAATGGAAAATCTGGTTTACAACAATCCGGTTCTAAAAGCCACAAATGATCCCTGGTATAATAAGAATATTACACTCCGCGATGCAGGAGGAGGACTGTTATGCACGGATACAATTAGATCCTGGTTCAATTGGCCGGCTTACAAATTGTTTGTTATTGATCCCACAGATAATACTCCGGATGGCGGATATGGTGACTGGTACGCTTTCAGACTGGCGGAGACCTATCTGCTGAGAGCAGAAGCTTATATGTGGAAAAACGATCCCGTTAATGCTGTCGCAGATGTTAATGCGGTCAGAACAAGAGCCGGATGTGCTCCCTATACTTCCGCCCAGATCAATATGAGTATAATACTTGATGAACGTGCCAGGGAATTGTACTATGAAGAACCAAGAAAAACAGAACTTACCCGCATAGCTTTCATTTATGCAAAAACCGGTATTCAGTGCTATAACGGGAAAACATATACAATGGCAAATATTTCGACAGATAACTTCTGGTACGACAGGATAATCGAGAAGAATGTGTTTTACAGGGATCAGGTGAAAGCTCCTTTTTATAATTATCGTGTCTCTCCATGGCTGATCCTCTGGCCGGTCCCTTCAACTGCAATAAATGCAAACAGTCTCGGGCATATAAATCAGAACACAGGATATCCAGGCGCCAATACAAACATACCTCCCCTGAAATGGGTCGACGGACCGGGGGAAGGTGAGATAGTTCAACAATAACCTTTTAAACCAGTTCAGGTGAGAGATCTGCCCCGGGATGGGGCAGATCCTCACTCATTTTATTTTTAATCCGAAATTCCTATTTTTACATAATAAATAACCCTTCAATAAACCAGATAATAAATATGAAAAGAAGAAAATTCATTTCGAATACGGTAACAGCAGCAGCTGGAACACTGGTGGTCCCGACTATTATTCCCGCTTCGGTGATGGGGAAAAATCCACCCAGCGAAAGAATTAATATCGGCTGGATTGGTTGCGGAAGACAGGGAAGAGGCGATATAATGGAAACCATGAGGTTCGATTCTGCCATGGTGATGGCCGTGTCGGATGTTGATTCAAACAGAATGGCTCTTGGCAAAAAAATGATAGAGGATTTTTACAACCGTAAAACAGGAAGTACCGGTGCCGTATCGGTAAAATCCTTTGCCGATTACAAGGAAATGCTTCTGGATAAATCCATTGATGCGGTTATGATAACAACCCCTGATCACTGGCATTCACAACCTGCTATCGAAGCTGCTCTAGCCGGAAAAGATATTTACCTTGAGAAACCCACATCCCTGACAATCACAGAGGGCAGACTTCTCAGTGATGTTGTCAGACGCAAAAAAGTCATTCTGCAGGTGGGTACACAGCAGCGTTCAAGTCCTCAGTGGAGAATTGCTGCAGAACTTGTAAGGAACGGAAGAATAGGGAAACTACATACTGTAAAAATAGGTCTTCCCGGTGATCCTTCAGGTCCTGAAGCTCCGGAAATGCCAATCCCGAAAAATCTCAACTATGATATGTGGCTGGGATCAACACCTTATGTCTATTATACCGAAATACGCGTTCATCCACAGAAAGATTTCGACAGACCCGGATGGCTGAGATGCGAACAGTTCGGAGCCGGAATGATAACCGGGTGGGGCCAGCATCACTATGATTCTGCAGCATGGGGAATGGATACGGAACTGACCGGACCAATATCGGTCCAGGCTGTTGCCCAGTTCCCTAAATCAGGCCTCTGGGATGTCCATGGCGACTTTATGTCTGTTGCTGAATATAAGAACGGAATTACCCAGCTTACGAGTGGTACCTATCCGAACGGAGTAAGATATGAAGGAACCGAGGGCTGGATATTCGTAACACGTGGCGCCTATACTGCAACCGCGAGTGATCCTGTTGTTGTGGACAGAAATGCAAAATCGCTTGATGCAAGCGATCCTAAAATTCTTGCCCCTCTCACCGGATCCAATGTAATCCGCCTTTATGAGAGCAATTCACAACAGGGTAACTGGCTCGATTGCATCAAATCGAGAAAAGAACCGATATCACCTGTTGAGATAGGTCACAGAGCCTGCAGTGTTTGTCTTGTCGTACATATAGCCATGAAACTTGGCAGAAAGCTGAACTGGGATCCCGACAAGGAAAGATTCATAAATGATGATGAAGCAAACAGTATGCTTTCACGCCCGCAAAGAGCTCCTTACGGAACAAATTATATCAAAATGTAAATCAGTAATAATGAGAAATATTCTTTTCAGAGGCCTGATGATCTTTTCAGGCCTTATATTTTCTTTAAATATCAGCGCAGCAAAGATCACCGCTGAAAAAGTCGGATCAAAGATCAATGTCACTGTAAACGGTAAATTTTTTACCAGCTATATCTTTTCGGAAGATGAAAAATATCCTTTCTTCTTTCCTGTGAACGGACCATTGTCAGGAGGCTCCGTAACATCCATGAGAAATGCTGTTTATCCCCATCACACATCTCTGTTCTTCGGCTGTGACATGGTTAATGGAGGCAATTACTGGCAGGAAGGACTTGACCGTGGCAGGATCATTTCGGTAAATGCACAGATAGAGAAGCAGGGAGGGGATACTGTAATAATAACTGATGAATGTATCTGGAGCCGGCCGGGTGCATTATCACCAGTAAAGGATACAAGAAGATTTATAATTACTGCTCCGACAGAAAAATACTATCAGATAGATGTCGGAATATCCATGGAAATGCTCATGGATGTAGTGATCAGAAAAACAAATCATTCCCTTTTCAGCGCCAGGATGGCGGCTGATCTTGCAGTCACAAACGGCGGGACCATGATCAATGCTGAAGGTTTAATGAGTGAAAAAGATACTTTCGGCAAGGGCTCTGCATGGATTGATTTTTACGGGAAAAGAGGTAACATCATTGAGGGTCTTGCAATTCTTCAGCATCCCTCCAATCCCTGGTATCCGTCACCATGGTTCACAAGGGATTACGGATTTATGTCCCCCACCCCGATGTACTGGCCGCAGAATGATACAGACACACAAATGAAGAAAAACACAGTGTTGATTCTTCGTTACAGGATTATTGTACATTCAGGAACACATATTGATGCTGATATAGCCGGCCAGTTCATGAAATACAAAGCCATTAGATAAATATCTACGTATTATAATACGTATTAAAGTATGTATTATAATACGTAGAAAATCAACAGGCCTTCAGTTGTCCCGGATTAAAAGTACTAAACACCTGCGCGGCGGTAAAAGCAATCTTTCATATCACAGAAACTACAGGTATAAGGTACCCGTTTTACTCTTTTCCCTATGCCTATAAAGCCGCTTCCGGATTTCACAGGATCCATTAATGCAGATTCAGTAAGTCTGATCCCGCAGTAATTATCAGCCATCAGACTGAATAATTTATGCTGTTCCGTAACATTCCATCCGCAATAACCGGGATTAAAACGATTGGTCGTAACCATACCCTCTGAGGCCATCCTGTTGTCAAGATCACTATGCATCAGTTCAGCAGCTGCCTCAACTATTTCACTACCTATCACATCATAAACAAAACCCCTCAGCAGGTCTCCTTCATTTGAAGCTTCCCTCCCCCTCACTGCAGTTTCTTCACCGGCTGTACTAAGGAATACAGCTATCGATTCTGATTTCTTTAGCTGTGTAAATACTGTTCTGTTAATATCAAAATCTGTTCTCTCTATCCTGACTCTTTTCAGTTCGCTGTCAAATGCTATTTTTCCGAAAACCCGGTATTCGGCTTTTATATTATTTAAAGTCTCACAATCCTTCAGCACATCAGAAATAAGATCAATTACAGAAGAATCGGGAGCTTCTTCCCTGTATCCCATGTCATTCTGCACCTGGCTCATTGTAATTCCAAGCTGTCGGAATTCAAAGTGAAATGTATTGTACACCATGTTAGTATGCTGTATTAACCCCCCTTTGGGGGGTGTTGGGGGGAGATTAATCCCGATTCTTTTACAATCCTCTCCACCACTGCCTCCCAGCCCATTGTCATCAGATGTATCCCGTTCACTCCTTTTTTATTTTTAATTACCTGTATGAATTCCAGGGCTATCTGAACACCCTCTTCAGACTCTTTGTCACCCGCTTTTTCCATCCGTCTCAGTATCCTTTCCGGCACATTTACTCCGGGAACATGATCATGAAGATATCTGGCTACCTTATAGCTTTTAAGTGTAGCAACCCCAATCAGGATATAGACCTTATCAAGAACATTCCTTTTATCAAGTTCTTCAAGCCACAGATCAATACCTCCGTGTTCAAATACAATATTTGTCTGAAAGAACTGGGCTCCTGCATTGACTTTTTTCTGATCGCGTATTGCCTGAAGGACGGGATCTGAGGCGAAGGGAGATGTTGCCGCGCCGAGAAAATACTTCGGAGGGTATTTCATTTTTCTCCCGTCGAGGTAGGTGCCCTCATCCCTCATTCTCCTTAGAATCCAGAGCATCTGTACAGAGTCGATGTCCACGAAATTCAGATCTGCTGTTGGTGAAGGGCCAATCCTGGGGCTGTCGCCGGTTATGCACAGAATGTTTTTTATACCGAACTGGCAGGCTCCTATTGCCGCACCCTGAAGTCCTGTCCTGGTCGTATCACGGGCAGCGATCTGGTATACTGGTTCAGCTTTAAGGTCTGAAGCGACCTTGCAGCAGGCAAGGCCCGACATTTTCGGATTTGCCGATGATGAATCGGTGAAATTGATCACTGTTGCATATGGCTTCACAAGCTCAATATCATGTATCAGCTTTGCCGGGGCTGAGCTGAGAGGAGGCGTTACTTCGGTGGCGACCACAAATTCACCATTTTTCAGTCTTGCTTCCAGGTTTGAAACCGGTTCGGTGTAAGACGGCTGATGATATTCCGAATCGCCGTTCCACCAGACAGGCTGCCTGACAGTCCTGAAAACTGACTCCCACGTTTCTGTTCGTTTTGATTTATCTTTTGAAAGATTTCCCTTTATGAAATTCAGTGCACCTATTTTCCTTACCTGCCTGAAAACATCTCCCCAGGTTTCTGTTCCGACCTTGCTCCAGTCGAGAGGAGGTAATACTTCAAGGAGCTTTTCTTCACGGCCGGTTTTCAGCGCTCTCTTATAAATAGCATACCAGATACATTTCCTTGTTTCATCAACATAGCAGTTCTTTTCAGGGGTCACACCCCCGCAGGGTCCGTTCCTCATCCCTTTCGGGCACTCCATGGGACAGATAAATGCCGTTTCCTGCAGAAGACAATTACCACACATGCGGCATCCCCAGACAGGACCCTTTATCAAAAGCTCTGTCCTGGCAAGTAATCTCGGTCCGAACTTCTCCTTTTTAAACGGATAGAACGCCGGCTGCCATCTTCTTGAAGGTTTTAAACCTGACATCTATTGCCTGCTCTGGAAGTATTCAACAAATCTTACCGCAAAATCATCTCTTCCAAGCACAAGATCGGCCGCACGGACAATTGAAGTTATCTTTTCAGGATTTGCTATCGGACAGGTAAGTCCGTTATAAACTGACATTGCCATATAGGCTGCATTCAGCGATTCCCTGTCGGGTAATCCGAATGATATATTGCTTGCGCCCTGTGTTATATTATGGCCCAGTTTCTGATGGACCAGGCGTATTGTTTCGAGAGTTACCCTGCATGCCTGTGGATCTGCGCTCACAGCCATTGCAAGAGGGTCAATAACAACATCTTCTTCTTTAATCCCAATCTTAACGGCTCTTTCAATAATCTTCTCAGCAATTGAAAGCCGTTTTTCAGGATCATGTGTAATACCGTCATCGTCCATACAAAGACCGATAATTGCTGCACCAAATTCCTTTGCCACCGGAAGCAGAGCTTTCAGAGAGGCTTCTTCACCGTTTACGGAATTTATAAGGCATTTGCCCGCTGCTACCTTCAGCGCAGCTTCAATAGCCCTGGGATTTGGGGAATCGAGACATAAAGGAATATCGAAACTGTCCTGAAGTATCCTGACTGTTTCCGGAAGGAGCTTCACATCATCAACTCCCGGGAAACCGACATTCACATCAAGCACATCAGCACCTGCTTTTATCTGGGTTTCCGCCAGCTCAAGGACAAAATCGAAATTCCCTTCCTGGAGGGTGGTGACAAGCTTTTTCCTGCGTGTGGGATTTATGCTTTCACCAATGATTACAACAGGTCCGCCGGTATCTATTATAACTTCCCGCGTCCTGCCACTCAGAATAGTCTTCATATGATGAATTCTTTCAGCTAAATAAGCTGGTTCAGATAATTAACCGCACCCTGTGGATCCGGCGAATAAAAATCAGCTCCTATCTTCTGGCAGTAATCAATGGTTACAGGTGCGCCACCGACAAGGATCTTTGATGAAGGATTTTTTTCCTTAACAACCGTTACGGTCTTTTTCATATTCTCCATCGTCGTTGTGAGAAGTGCAGATAATCCGATAACTGCCCCGGGATTATCCTCAAGGGCTTTGAGGAACTTTTCCGCTGACACATCAACGCCAAGATCTATCACTTCCCAGCCTCCTCCCTCGACCATCATAGCCACAAGATTTTTGCCTATGTCGTGAAGATCTCCTGCAACAGTCCCGATAATAAATTTCCCTTTGCGTTTTGTTTCGCCCGACTGAAAGAAGGGTTTGATATGCTTCATCGCGCCATTCATTGCTTTGGCAGCCATAAGCATCTGCGGAACATATATCTCCTTTTTACTGAATCTGTTACCGACAATTGCCATAGCCGGGATCAGGGCTTTTTCAAGGATTTCATCAGGTTTTATACCACTATCCAAAGCTGATTTTGCCAGCTCATCAGCCCCATCCTGTCCCTTCATATCAGGAGGATAAGGGGATACCTTGTCTATTTTTCCGAGTTCAACACAACGGGAGAGTCTTATAAGAAGATCGTCCATAGATTTTTGATTTTAATTTAATATTTTCAGTAATATTTAAATATTCTTTAAAGTCTTTTCAAAATTATGCAAATTAATAAATTGTGCAACCGGTTGCTGTAATTTAATTATTCGTTTTAATGCTCCGGAATATCGAAGTCGTTCTTTTCAGGGATTGAAGAATAATATCTCTTCTCCTTTAACTGTAGATAAAGTTATTTCTCCCGGGGCAAATCTCTTCTCGCCATCACCTCTGGTCATAGTTCCTCCATCCTTCCACGGTAAAATAATCTTCAGCACGCGTCCCGCTTCACTGACTATTTTAATTACCCCCACTTTACCTTCTTTTAATGAAGCACTTACAAGAAATGCCCCTGCTGCCCTCAGGTTATGGAATTCGGCATCTTTTTCCAGTGGCCAGTTTGGAAAGAGTCTTATAGTTCCGTCATAAGTTTGCAACAGACATTCATTTATGACAGCCGGAAGGGCAAAGTTCTCAAACCAGACACCCATATTATCCATGAATCCGTAATCTGTCATGTCATTGTAACGGCCATGCACCTGCATTACACGGTCTGCAGCTGTTCCATTGGGCAACAGAGAATAATTCACCTGACGTTTAAATCTCTCAAGATCGAGCATACCAAGTCTGGCGGTCTGCAAATTAATAAACACCAGATCATTACCGCCTTCATTCTGCATATTCCGACAAGTGTTTTTCAATATTTCTATTGTTGCTGCATCTGAATGAAGGCCATGATCTTCCCCGGGGAAAACTGTAAAAAGTGAATTGGGAACATTGTAAACGACCTGATCATGCTCTTCAGGGACTGAAACAAAGATCTTTCCATATTCCTTTGAAAGTGCAGTGGGATAATCGGGATAATTTGCCAATATATCCTTAATATCCTTAAGCAGGTTTTTTTCAGCCTTTTCGAGGTTCAGAACCCGTACTGCTTCAATATAAGCCTTAAAGATGAATAAGGTAAGTGCAAGGTCAACATTGCAGTCATAATTGTATTTGAATCCGGGGCGGAGTCCGTATAATTCTGGCGGCACTGTCGGGAAAATGTGGTAATTGTTGTCATTCCATCCGGCACCTCTTGCCTCCGGGCGTTTCATATAGGCGACCAGGAATTCGACAGCAGCCTTTATCGGACCATAACCCCTGTTTTTCAGAAATTCCGTATCTCCCGAATAGAGATAATGCCACCATAATCCCTGAACGGCCCAGGGGGTTTCACAGACTTCCCAGCCCCATGTCGGAACAGGGTAAGGATTCATGGTCATATCAACAGGATAAGCACTGTGAGGGAAATAGGCGCCGGGCAATTCATAATATTCCTTGGCCCATCTTGTACTTACATCCATAAGGAATTCTATAAGACTGATATAAGGAAGGTTTTTCTCAAGATGATTGCTGGAAAAGGTTACCCAGAAAGGTTGCTGGGTATTATAATTCATATGATAATCTCCATGCCATGCCGTACCTATATTATTATAGCTCCAGTTGGCAAACAGACCCGGAGTGGCAGCGCCATCCCTTGTCGCACAATTCAGGAAATAAAGATTATGATACCATATCATTTCAAGGAACTGATCACTGAGTCTGACACCGGATTTTCTCCAGTAATCCTGCCATATCTTTTTACTCTTGCCCTCCGAAGCAGTAATATCTTCCGGCTGTGGATGTTTTACCTGAGGGAGATCCGTTTTGAGCTCACTGTTAAGACCCTCAGTAAGAGTGATACAGCCAAAGAACTTATCTTTCTGTTTCATACCTGCTTCGAGAGCTGACATACCTGTCTTATTACCGTCCCAGTTAATTCTTGTGGTCTTTTCCAGAGTACCATTTACCGCGACCGACAGCCTGAATGCCCTGTCCTTCGGATGTCCTTTAGAAGGATCATATCTTTCGGGCTCTACATAAGGCAGTATCTGCCGGAAGGAAAGGACGCCACCTGAAAGGTTTTCTTCAATCGCAGCTTTTGGAAATTCGGACGGGGTTGAAGGATCGACAAAAATTCTTATACGATCAAAGACATTCCTGCAGAGATTACCTTCCTGATCAATAAGCCTCATCCAGAGCTGATCTTTATTCATATCTGTAAAGATCTGGAGCCTGATCTCCTTTTTATCACTGGTCTTAAGAAAAACTTCACACATTCCGTCAGATATATCCAGCCGGTGACCGGTCAATTCTGCATTGCGGCGATCGAAACCAAGTAATACCGAGCCACATGGGAACGGACGGGGATATGGCTTACGGTAGTTTTCCTGTGTCATAAGGCTATATTCACGATACCATGGATCATCAGTAAGTAATGATAATGTATCCGGAATAGCCTTCACCCTGTTGAACACTTCTTTAAAAGTTCCGATCTTCTCCCTGTTATTTTCTGCAATCCGGATGTCCCAGACATTGTTATGTCCGAAGTATAATACTATTGCATCCGGTCGTGTTGTTACAACCACTCCCATGCCTCCGTTTCCAAGGAGAGCTCCTTCAAAGAAGCTTATAGCAGGTTTATTCACGGTTATGGGATGAAGCTTTGCCTGCTCAAATGGATCAAACGGCTCGTCTGCCACTGAGATTATTGTGTTGCTGATGAGCAAAGCCAGAACTACAAAGCCTGCAGAGATATATTTTTTCATGGTAATGATTATTTTAATTTGCCTAATAAAGTTTCTGGGATCATTTGCTTCCACATATTGCTGAAGTGTTCCTCTATTCTGCTGTTTTCCGTGAGCTCCCAGAGTGATATATCCAGTTGTCTCAATGCAAGAACAGCGGTTATCCAGCTTTGGGACCATCCGGTTTCGATTGACCAGGCACCCCAGCCCGCATCTCCATTTGATGCCCAGTATTCCCATCTTTTAAAATCGAATGCCCGGAACCATCCTCCATCCAGCTCCGGGTGTGTTTCGCTTCTGATCTGTATCCGGCAGAGGAATTCTGCTAATTTGTCTTCCGCATCGCTATAAAACTTATCTCCGGTTGCAGCAGCTGCTTCGTGTAATCCGAGAAATGCAAAATTCACTGTATAAAGAAGATCGCTTGCCTTATCGGTGTTTGTCTGTATCAAAGGAGTTTCCGAAGTCCCATATGCTTCATTTGATGCCGGAGGCGGGAAACCACCTTTACCGGCTTCTCCTGTCTCCTCCGGAATCGCTCCGCATTCATCCTGCCTCTCAAGAAGGTCATTTGCAATTTTTCTAAGCCATTCACGGTGTTCAGGCGTATCTTCAACTCTTACCAGCCATGCCAGAGGTATCATCATTTTTGCCCTCTCCTGCTGTATCCCGTTCGTCCATCTCCATTGCCCGGGATAAGCTTTCATTGTCATTTCAATGGCAGTTTTTGCACGATTAAGGAACAGGTCAAATCCTGTCTGATTATAGGCCCAGAGATAACAGGCCCACATATTGGCCTGATAATGGGGAGAGTATGAAACAGTCGGGGCGGTAAAAAAATGTTCCCATCCTGCTTTCATTAAAGGTCCCTGATCGAGACGGTCAGGCTGGAAACCATATATCCCGCTGATACGCAAGTTACCAAGAAGAATATTCATTAACCTTTTATCGTAGCGGTCACTTTTCTGAGCTGCTGCTGCCATCATCATACCCATAATGACTCTTGCGTTGTCATCACCGTAATAAACGGCAAAACCGTTCATTGAACCCGGACCACAATATTCAGGCACATCATTCCATCCTGACAGTCCGTATGCCGGATGACCCGGATCGGCACGATCACCAAGTGATATCATCGATCTGAAAAAGAGCCAGTCGCCAATATTCGCTCCTTTTTGTAAGTATTTCTGATCCTTGAGAGCCATGCCTGCCAGTCCCATAGCCCCGGCAACCTCACCATTACAGTCACCTCTGTTCCACCACCGGACCGCCTGCGATCCGTCAAAAAAGATCTTTGAATCAAATCCTTCCATTATACCCAGTGAACCATCTCCGGATGGTATACCAGGGATTATTTTTGCAGTTCTGTGCCCGAAAGGCCAGTCCTGGGAAAGATCCGGATCGGCTAAAGCAGGAACCGGCAGGTTGGCCGGTCTGTTGTACTTTTCCATCATGGATTCATTCAGAATAAGACCGGAATTGAAATACCAATCAATTCCTTTTTTCAGTGCTGTTGCTTCGGCATCAGGAGGAAGTGAGTCATCTTTTGCATAATAAGGATGAACCTGGGGGGCCCATTTTATTTCAGGAAATTTCTTCCCGGGTATAAGACGGTTAAAAATATGTTTCCATATTGCCTGCCAGCAATCATAAGGGGCATATCTGGCGGAAAGAAACTGGCTCAGCTTGGTTGTCGAAACCAGTAAATATCCTTTGTCGTTATAATCCGGAACTTCAAACAATACCGGCCAGGTTTCCTCAGGTAGTCCATATATGGCACTGTCATAACCGGCTACCCGGGCAATCACAATATCCGGATCAGTTGACTTCGCAGGAACAAAATGACAATCATGAACAGCCAGGATCCTTAATTTTTCTATCTCCGGAGAAAACGCATCTGAAGAAATAACTGCCCTTTCCCAATGCGTCCCCCTTGGCTGATCAAGCTCTATCCCAGGTATTAGAGAGGGATATTCAATAAATATCCTCAGTTTTTTTTCAGCCGCTTTTTCGAAAAACTGAAAATCGATATTTGTGGTTTCCTCAGGATAATTATCAGCCAGTATCATAACAACTGATCCTTCCGGAGCATTACTAACCGATTCATGCGGGGTTCCGTACCTGTCACATTCAATACTATTCTCTGCCAGTGTTAAATAAAGATCATTGTTCTCCCTGCAGCTAAGGGTGATATGGTTTTTATGAGAGCAACTATAGTTAAAGCCTGCCAGCAGGAAGATCACCAGAAGCAGACCATGAAATTGATTTCTCATGTTCTTAAATCTATCAGACCCATTCCGGAATTCATGTTATACTGATCAGAAGCTGATTGTTTTTTCCTCACCTGCTTTCAGGCTAATTTCCTGCTGTTTGCCATCATACTCTACCCTGCATTTACCTCCTCTTGCAGAAAAGATTTTCGCATTCTGCATTTTCCCTTCATCCCATTTCATACTTATAACAAATCCTCCCCTGGCACAAAGACCTTCCACTTCACCGGTTTTCCAGGCCTCAGGGATTGCCGGAAGCAACCTTATAATCCCATTATGTGACTGGATAAGCATTTCGGCAATACCTGCAGTACCTCCAAAGTTGCCATCGATCTGGAAAGGGGGATGAGTGTCAAACAGATTTGTAAGTGTTGATTTACGAAGCAATCCAATGAGGTTTTCATAAGCTTTCTCTCCATCCTGAAGGCGGGCAAAGAGGTTTACGATCCACGCCCTGCTCCAGCCGGTATGGCCACCGCCGAATGAAAGCCTTCTTTCGATTGTTGCTTTTGCAGCCTTAAACAATTCAGGGGTTTCCGGCGTAAACTGGGCCATGGGGTATAACCCGAGCAGATGTGACATATGCCGATGTCCCGGTTCTGGTTCATCATAGTCTTTTATCCATTCCTGAATAACACCTTTTGAATTTATCTGAATTGGAGGAAGTCGCCTTTTTGCTTCCAGGAGGCGGGAGACTAACTCCTTGTCCTTACCCTGAATCCCGGCAGCCTCTATACAATAATCAAAAAGGGCATTTACCAGTTCTATATCTGTAGTGGCAGCATATGTAAGAGCTGAAACTTCTCCGGTCTCAGGAACCCTGAAATTATTCTCAGGCGAGTGTGAAGGATTTGTAACAAGGTATCCTTCAGGAGACTCAACCAGAAAATCAAGAACAAATTCAGCGGCACCTTTCAACATCGGATAAGCCTTGTCCTTGAGGAAGGCTGTATCAGCGGTAAATAAAAAGTGTTCATAAACAGGAAATGTCATCCAGGGACCGTCCATCGGTGTAATTCCCCATACTCCGTCAGCCACTCCGGTTCTCCCGAACGGATCGGTAAGATGGTGAAGGGTCCATCCGTCAGCTCCGTACATCTCTTTAGCCGTTACTGTGCCCGGTACGGTCAGTTTTTCCATGAATACGGTCAGTATTTCTGACGTCTCCGGCAGGTTACAGACTTCAGCAGGCCAGTAGTTCATCTGAAGGTTAATATTTGTATGGAAATCTGCATTCCATGGGGCGTCAAACTGGTCATTCCATATACCCTGCAAATTAGCAGGCAGAACTCCCGGCTTTCTCGATGAATTCATCAGCAGGTACCGGCCATACTGAAAATAGACGGGAATTAAATTATCATCGGTACCCCCTTTCTTAATTTTATTTAAACGCTCATCAGTCGGGGTCTCCTTGTTTGTATCTTCTCCGAGAGAAAACTTCACCCTGTCGAACATTTGCCTGTGATCCTGTTCATGGATTTTCTTTAATTCCCTGGAAGTATACCGGGATGCATTGGTAATTTTATCCATACATATCCTGAAGGGATCCTTTGTTGTGTCAAAATCAAGCTTTTCTATATTATAATCAGTCGCACCAGTAAGAACAATAACAATTCTTTTAGCCGATCTTACACTAAATCCTGCCGATGTATCAGATTTTAAAGGCAATGATCCTTTGCTGCCTTCAAGAAGTTTCATTGCAGCAGAATATCGCATATGCTCTCCTCCCGGCCCCTTCAGAGGAGAATCAAAATCGACTATCTGCCCTCTAAAACCGGCAATACCGTCTGCATTACTGTATTCATTTATATAATGAGTTAATACAGGTCTCTTCCTTCCACTTCTGTCCCGTGGCAAACTTGCTGTATCCCGCTCTCTGGAAAGATTTATATCACAGTCAATGGATCTATCCGAATTGATTATTATAACCATAATATCGGTAGGAGCAGAAGCAAAAACCTCCTGGATGATTTTGTTCCCGCCAATTGAAAATTCGGTCCTGGCTATACCGGTGTTCAGGGTAAGAGACCTTTTGTAGAGTTCCGGTTCCCCTTCATGATGAAAGTTTATATAGAGATTGCCAAGAGGCTGATAAGACCTTACCTGCGGAGGGGTACCCAGTAAATACCTGTCAGACAGTTCAAGAGCTTTCTTAAACTGGTTATTAAAGATGGCTTCCTGTATTTCAGGAAGTTTACTTAGTGCCTGCGGGTTGTTATTGTTTATCTTCGATCCGGCCCAGACACTTTCTTCATTTAGCCTGATTACCTCATTGTCATATTTACCATAAATCATTCCTCCAAGCCTTCCGTTGCCCACGGGCAATGCTTCCACCCATAATGATGCGGGCTGATTATACCATAGCTCAAGATCGTCCTGATGGGTCCGGGAGTTATTGTTACACCCTGCAAAAGTTAACAGAACTGACAGGATCAAAAGAAAGAGGATAGGTTTCTTCATAATAGTTATTAATAATCTGGTTGAATGTTTACTTAGCAAGCTTATTATAATCCATCTTTTATTTCCTTCCGATGAAAGCTCAATTGGAATTTTAATCATCAGTTATTATAATTACATACCAGGAACATACCTGTATATTCAGATCAGTAATAGGAAAAACTCCTGATCATTGGCGTACCTTCCGATCGGGTAATTTCCAGCCTGACAGCCGAGAACGTGCCCTGGCCGACAGTTTCAATTCTTTTATGGCCAATACATGATCCCTTGCCCAGAGATGTCCAGTTACCATCTGATAATCCTGAAAGTGAGTATTCACGGACACGCTCACCTCCTGATATATCTTCCATGATCACTATATAAGAAACCTGTTGCGGAGATTTGAATTTTACAGTAAATTTCTTCCCTTCGCCTTCAGTTTCCTCCAGAGGCACTGAAAACTTATTTTTTATCATTTCCCCGAATTCACTCAACCTTCTGACATCTGCTTCGGGAACAAGTCCTCTGTCATCTATGACGATCCCAAGCAACATATTGGTGTTCCTTCCGACACTTTTGCAATATTTATCGAGCAGCTCATCAAGTGACCGCATCTGGTCATCCTGATCTTTATGCCAGAACCAGCCACCCTGAAATGAAGAATTCAACCTCAACGGGAAATCTGACTCCCCGGGACACCAGAATAGTCCTTCGGGATTACCATTAAGTCCTTTTATTTCTATTACACCCGATGCCGATATTGTGGAATCAGCTCTCGACCAGCAGGGATATGGTGCTACTCCTTCCTCATTACCCACCCATCTTATATTATTTTCATAGCCGAACGGACCCTGGAAAGCAATCGCGTCAGGCTGATATTTCCGTAATAGCCCGAGGACGTCAAAACCACCTTTCTCAGGAGGCAAGACACCTCCATCAAACCAGACTTCAAAAAGATCCCCATATCCCGACCATAATTCGGTAAGCTGCATCTCAACAATTCCGTTGTATCTTTTCTGTTCAGCCTGGTCACCGGACACAACCTTCCCTGGGTTATCAACCTTCAGGTATCCGTTAGCTGTTGTACTTGCATAAATTCCGGGCTTTATTCCGTACTTCTTACAGGAAGTAACAAAATCCTTTACAATATCTCCCTGCCCATTCCTCCAGGGAGTGTTTTTTACACTGTAGGAATGTGCATTCGTAGGCCACAGACTGAATCCGCTGCAATGCTTGGCCACAAGCACTGCATAGGTGGCTCCTGCTGATCTGGCTGCCTCAATCCATTGATCTGTATCAAGCTCCTCCGGATTAAAAATGGACAGATCCGGATGATAGTTCCAGTCTTTACGGAAATTATATTCCGGTTCAAAAACAGGCATATCAAAGTGAATCAACACCCCTATCTCTGAATCAGCCCAGTCTGAATGGGCTTTTGTGGGCAACACTTGCTGATCATCCTGTTCGCTGCAACTGGTCAGAATAATAAGGATTGAAAGAAAAATCAGTTTTACTGTTTTCATCATTTCATAAAAAATGTTCAGATTTTAATAAATGTATGTATCCGGTCATTATCCGTATCATATCTCAACATCATACTCCCCCGGTTCCAGAGGATATTTTCCATATTCCCTGACCAGTTTAACTATGTAATCGTAGGTTTGACCCGACACATCGCTTGTGACTGAATGGTCGGACTGGAAAATAAAACCTCCTCTTTTCCCTGCATTGAGTTTATAAAGTACGTCCTTTTTTATTAAATCCTTATCGCCGGTTTCCCATATCTGAATGTTTCCGTTTCCGCAGTAACCAATCTTATTGCCGTACTTTTTCTTCATAACAACAGCATCAAGGCCGGCTTTTGCTTCAAGCGGATTGTAAGCATCAAGTCCGATTTCGATAAAATCTTCAAAAATCAGTTCAACGTTTCCGCACCCGTGATAGATAACAGGAAGGTTATGCTTGTGGCATTCTGAGATCATTTCCTTAACCCATGGTTTAAAATATTCGCGCCAGTATGCTGGATCGAAAAGCATATTCTGCGTATAAGCCACATCTCCCCAGATCACAAAACCATCCAGATAATCTTTCCCTGCGGCTATCCCGGCTCTGGTACAATCGAGATAGAACTGCCCTATCTTATTTATACAGGCGCCGAGCCTTTCGGGATACATTCCCATCCACCATAACATATTTTCCTGCCCGATAAGCCGTGTCAGACATTCCGAACACTCCAGCACACTTCCGTAAACCGGGAAATCAGGGTAAATTGTTTTAATGGTTTCAGTCCAGGCCGGAGAATTACGCGTAAATCCGTCGCCCACACCTGTAATCTGGTTATCACCGGCTGAATAATACCTGCGGGGGTCATAGGGATCATCAAATTCAAAAGCTTCCAGCTTCTCTATTGTATCTACATCAAATGAAATAAACTCAGGCATAGGATCCCTGAACTTTTTCCGGATAGTTGCCAGGAAACCTGTCTTGATCACAATCTCATTATCATTTTCCCGTATCGTTTCAAATGATCGTATTTTAGGATCGAGATTCGGATTAGTGACCATCCAGTCAAGATCGTAATAATAATAAGGATCGGCATTATCGGGCAGATTGAGTTCTTTTCTCCAGCGTCTTATAAACCCGCCCCAGAAAAAGTCGCTGATCGGAATCCGGTCAGGTTCTTCATGACGCAGAGCCTTATTCATTCGCTCAAGCTTGTCTTGACATTTTAATGACCTTTCCATTTCATGGCACTAAGTCTGAATAAGAAATAATTCCCCGGTTAATCAAGGTGAAATACCTCTTCCATATTGGCCCACCACTCACCTTCGGACCTTGTGGAGACAGGTTTCTGCATCGGCATCATAATATCCCACCACTTCTGAGTTGTCGGATCTGCTGCCATTTTTGCCATATCTGCTTCAAAATCATTTCCGGTATATTCAAAATAAGCATACAGCACCGAATCCTTGTGAAATATGGAATAGTTTCTGATATTGCATTCCTTTATCATTTTAAGGACACCCGGCCATACGTCTGCATGATATTTCTTATATTCTTCAAACTTCTGAGGGTCAACTCCTATGATCTGTCCGATTCTTTTCATAATACTGTTTTTTGATCCGTTATGACTGTTTAGAATTCTGCCTAGCAGATATTAAATCTGTCAGTCTTCATGAAATAAATATATGCATAATATTTGATACCTTTCAAAAACAAAAAATGTAAATCAGATTAAAATTCTTATAACAATGCAGAATGATTTCAGACTGCACATAAAATGTTATTTTTGATATATGTAATTTCTTCATTAAAGAATTGACCAGCATGAAAAAACTTCTGTTTGCTTTATACAGTTTGCTGATAACTTCAGCCTACGGACAAAACCTGCCTACTGGTATTTTTTCGGTTTCCGCCGACATTGGTAATCCGGGGAAAAGAGGCTCATCTGTTTATAACAGTATTGATCAGAGCTATACTTTGAAAGGATCAGGATACAATATCTGGTTCGAAAGAGATGAGTTTCACTACCTGTATAATAAGATAAAAGGCAACTTTATTCTTACCGCCAATTTCAGATTTGAAGGGAAGGGAGTCGAAGCTCACAGAAAGACAGGATGGATGTTGAGATCCTCAACAGCAGAAGATTCCCCGCATATCTCAGCCACTCTTCACGGCGACGGACTCACACTTCTTCAATGGCGGGATAATAAGGGAGCTTCGATGAAGGACCCTGAAGACCAGATCTTTGCCAGGGGTTCCAAATATGAGGTACTGCAAATTGAACGTTCAGGTAAAGTGATTTTCATGAGAGCCGCTCATCCGGGCGAACCGCTTGAAGACATAGGATCATACGAAATGATAAACCTGCCTGATGAAATACTTGCCGGCCTGTTTGTTTGTTCTCATAATCCCGATGTGATTGAGGAAGCGACAATATGGAATGTAAGGATAGATAAGCCGGTCGGTGGCAATTATAATGCCGGAAAAGAGGGATACCCCGGCAGCCGACTCGAGATCATGAATGTATTTGACGGGAAGAGGATGGTAATATATGAGAAACCAGGAAGGTTTGAAGCCCCCAACTGGATGCCTGATGGAACAAAACTGCTCTTCAATATGGACGGGCTCCTTTATAAAATCCCTGTTACGGGAGGAGAACCGGAAATTCTGAACACGGGATTTGCCAACAGGAATAATAATGATCACGGGATCTCATTCAACGGCAAGCTGCTGGCGATCAGCCATCAGAGAGAAGGCCTTCCCGGCGGCGGCTCGACAGTTTATGTTCTTCCGCTCAAAGGAGGCAAACCGAAAATGGTAACTGAAAACACACCTTCTTACTGGCACGGATGGGCGCCGAACAACAAAGAAGTTTTATATGTGGCCCAGCGGAATAATATACCTATATATAATATCTACAGAAATTCAATAAAAGGCGGAAAGGAGGTTGCCCTTACAAATATCAAGGAAGGACAGCACGTAGACGGATGCGAGTATTCTCCTGATGGTAAGTTTATTTATTTCAACGGCAATCTTAACGGAACCATGCAGATATGGAGAATGAAACCCGATGGATCATCTATGGAACAGATGACTTCTGACAGCTATAATGACTGGTTTCCCCATGTTTCACCAGAT
This sequence comes from uncultured Rikenellaceae bacterium, assembly GCA_964410385.1. Taxonomy (GTDB): domain Bacteria; phylum Bacteroidota; class Bacteroidia; order Bacteroidales; family VadinHA17; genus LD21. Next base: position 40,035 of record CAYPHL010000023.1, read on the forward strand.
GGTAAGTGGATAGCATTCATTTCATTTCCGGCCGATATAGAGCCAAATTCACATCCTTCATACAAACGGGTAATGCTGAGATTAATGCCTGCTGAAGGAGGAGAACCGAAGGTAATTGCATGGCTTTATGGTGGCCAGGGTACGATCAACGTTCCGTCCTGGTCACCCGACAGCAAACAGATTGCTTTTGTAAGTAATTCAGGGAAATAGGAATTCAACCACGGGATTACACGGAGTCAGCACGGAGTTATACAGAGAGAAAAATAAACAGTGTAACTCCGTGGTTAATAATATCATAAAAAAATTGGCCTAAATTATGGAAGAAAAAATAATAAGTTGTGGTATTGTCGGATCGGGATTCGCTGCAAAATTCCATTATGAAGCTTTGCTCCGGGTTTTCAGCGTTAAAGTTGATATAAAGGGGGCTTTTTCTCCCACATGGGAAAAACTTGTACAATTTACAGCTCCCCGTAAACTTAAAGCTTATGGCAACATCGACGAACTGATCGACGCTGTCGATGTCATTCATGTCTGTACTCCTCCTTTAACCCATGAACCCATCGTTATTGCAGCCCTCCGCAGGAATAAACATGTAATAGTTGAAAAACCTTTTACAGGTTATTTCGGCGACGGAAGCAAAGATTTTAACGGCGATAAATTTCCCCGGGAAGAAGGACTTTTCCAGGCTCTTGCATC
>CAYPHL010000023.1:40830-42846 GCA_964410385.1 uncultured Rikenellaceae bacterium
AATGAAGGGCACCTTAGAACAACCTACACCGATATCGAGGATTTTGCAATGATGCATATTGTATTTGAGGACGGGACTTTTGCAGATATATTCGCAAGTGAGCTGGTGCTCGGGGGAGTTCATAACTGGATTGAATTGAATACAAACAATCACAGAACGGTCTGCAATATTAATCCCAATAATGCAATGCAGACATATACCCCTGATGAGAAGCATTTTAAGGATGTCTATATTGTAGAAAAGACCGAAACCAAACAGGGGTGGTCATCCGTTTCACCTGATGAGAGCTGGTTTACTGGTTACCAGCATGAAATGGAAGCGTTTTACCGTTCTGCAGCCTTCGGCGATCCTGTCGAAAGTAACAGCACTCTTGCAGCAGATACAATCGCTACAATCTATGCCGGCTACCTTTCTGCCGAAAAGAAGGGCACCGAAGTTCAGATTACCTTAATATAAACAAAGAAGAAATTACACAGAGTTACACAGAGGTTGCACAGAGTTACACAGAGGTCATTCTTTCTTATCTCTGTGGACCTCTGTGAACCCTCTGGATTTCCTCTGTGTAATTGCTTTATTTCTAATTAACAACAATCTCTTTTACAGTGATATCACCATAAACAACCTCCAGTGTCGCTTTGCCTTTTTCAAATATTACATTCCCGAAACCGGTGGCTGTTGAAATAAATGATGTGAAATCACCGATCTTTGAATCGATAAACAGCTTTTGTGTCAGGGCGTCATATCTGACTCCCGTCAGTCCCTGGAGCATTCCGTAGCTCGACATTGCCCTTGCGTACCAGTGTCCGCATTCATACTCGTTGAAAGGATTCCTTATCTGCCCATCATACCTTTTTCTTGCGGCTCGCACTATCTCAAGACCTTTCTCAACCTCTCCCATTGTCATCAGGTGAGCGGCGACCTGGTATTCTATTCCTGTCCACACTTCATCGCTGTAAACAAAGGGCAGTGACATCTTCCCTCCTTTCGGCCAGCTGCACAGCAGTAATCCTCCTTCATTACCAAGTGCATAGGAAGGCCTCTGAGGATTGGAATGGACTGAAAGATCATTCCTGAAATTATATCCGAAAACCGAAATCAGGTGACTCTTCACTTTAGCAGGATCAATTATCTCATCGAGTCCGCATACACCGGCTATCCAGGCTCCAAGGATCCCGTCAGAAAGGCATCCCGAACCATACTGGTATTTCGGCCCTTCCTTTTTCAGAAGTTCCCGTGCTTCTTCAGAATACTCTGACGACCATGAACCTTCGGAGGCTTTTACCGGATCGGTTGAACTCAGTCCTTCCCACTTAATCTTCTGAATAAAATATTCACCGTCATAGAGTTCAGATTCTATCGCTTTTCTTCCTTTCTCATACAGATCGTTGTATTTTGTGACATCCTGCCCAAGATATGTACCCATTTCACAGTATGCCTTCAACGCTCCGAGGTAAAAGCTTGTGCACATACCGTCGGGTCCCCAGAATTCAATATCATATGTATTATGATGAGGTTCCTCAAGAGTGCCTGTTGAACGGGGATCCCAGGTTTTGATGCAGTAATCCATACTTTCAGTTACCTGCGGGAAAAGTTTCTTCAGCCATTCCGTATCTCCGCTGATATGCCAGTCGCGGTAAACTTTCATTATCCCTCCAAGCTGACCGTCGGATGCAGCATAGAAAGTTGTAGCCACAGGTCTTATAGGCAATGCCGATCTGAAGGTCTGATGTCCTTCACTATCCTGGCTCGGGAAAAATTCAGTTTCCCTTAATGTCCTTTCAAGTTTCGGGAACATATGAGGAATGGCCTGGGCATAATTCCATACATGTGTACATGATCCGGCACAACAGCCTGAATTGTCACTGCATCCTTCCCAGTTCCAGAGTTTTCCGTCACGCTGACGAAGAACCGTGGGGGATTTGATGATAGTCAGGTTGGCAGCTACCGCCTCGATAACTTCAGGAGGAAGTGTGCTTTTGTAGAATGAAGTGCTGAAAAGCTCAGATTTCTGAAGCA
>CAYPHL010000024.1:0-41719 GCA_964410385.1 uncultured Rikenellaceae bacterium
CCTAATACTTCTCCGGTACGAAAGTCTGATCTGTCACAGGTGGCCTGACATATGCGACATCGTGCTTAAGAGGGGGAAGCTTGATGGATTTCATTGTCAGATCTTCATAAGGAATAAGGGAAAGGAGATGATCAATTGTATTCAGCCGTGCCCTTCTTTTATCATCGGCACGGACAACATACCATGGCGACTGCTTGGTATCTGTATAGGAGAACATCTTATCCTTGGCCATTGAATATTCGACCCATCTTTCTCTCGATTCAATATCCATCTGGCTGATCTTCCACCGTTTTGTCGGATCCTTGATCCTTTCCTGGAAGCGTTTTTCCTGTTCCCTGTCACTTACCGAGAACCAGTATTTGATCAGGATAATTCCTGCTCTTATAAGCATCTTTTCAAATTCGGGACAGGATCTGAGGAATTCTTCATATTCCTCATCAGTGCAGTATCCCATTACTTTTTCTACCCCGGCCCTGTTATACCAGCTTCTGTCAAGCAGAACTATCTCGCCTCCGGCAGGTAATTCGGTAACATATCTCTGAAAATACCACTGCGATCTTTCTCTCTCCGTGGGAACCCCCAGTGCGACTATCCTGCAGATACGCGGATTAAGACAGCCGGCAATTGTCTTTATAGCACCACCCTTGCCGGCAGCATCCCTCCCTTCGAATATCACGACAACTTTCAGCTTCTTTGCCTTTACCCATTCCTGAAGCCTGACAAGCTCTATCTCTTTTTCCCTGAGGATCTCCTCATATTCCTTCAGTCCGAGCTTTTCCTTTTTCTCAGGGGTAAAATCGTGATAAAGATCTTCCTTTTCAAATTTTTCAACCCTGATCTTGTTCTTTTTACCATTTGATCCCATCTTCTGCAGATAAAAAATGATACAGAAAGATAACTAAATTTCCGGGAAACAGGACATAAACAGAAAAATTACCCGGATCTGCCGTTTAAATGGTAGTTACTGGATGAACGGAATTGTTAAAGGATACTTATATCTCTCACCTTTTGAAGCTTTTACACTTGCAATGACAATGCAGATTATTTCGAGAACAGCAAGGAATGCTAATATAGGTATCCCGATAATTATGATACAAAGTGGAGCTGCAAGGATCATGTAAAGAAGAATTGATATCTGAAAATTCAATGAGGCCTTGCCGTTCAGATTCACCCACGACGATTCGTCTTTCTTTGATAACCAGCAAATCAATGGCCCAATTATCCCTCCGAACGGAAAGAAATAACCTGCAAAGGCTGATAAATGACAAAGCATGGCCCAGTTCCTTTCAGATTCCGGTAGTATTTTAACCTCTTCCATGATTATTATTTTTTATTTAAAAGACGATGGTTTTCAGCCTTTGATGCATCAGTCAAACCTTGCCAGGCGTTTCAGATCAGCGGGAAGCAATCCATCCGGATCAGCTTTAGTGATAGTATGTGAATTATAATAATACATATTCGAATCATCCGTGCCGATCAGCATCTTGAAACAATATCCGCCTTCAGCTTCACCGGAAGGCCCTACTTTATGAAGGATCACAGTGCCGGGCGTTCTCTCCCCTATCGCCTTTACAATATCTTCTTCTGTTACAATCTCAACCTTTCCTGAATAAATGGCTTTAATCTTTTCCGGATCATCAATGGCGGGCGAAAGATCTTCCTTCTTTACAAGGATCCTTCTGGAAAGAACGGCAGGAATATTTTCATTATAAAACTTCAGATATCTTCTTCCGGTCTTTGAAGGATCTTCCATTATCAGCCCGGCATGCTTCTGCATGAAAAGGAGAACTGCACCCAGCTTATATCCGTAATCCAGGTCATCTTCCCCGCCTGAGGAAAGCGGAATTGCACAAATCTCCGGCAATGCTGAAATCCTGTTAACATATTTCCCCTGAACAAGATTTATGAAATTAAATGCCGAACCCGATTTATCCTTATCAAAAGTGGTTTCAGTGAGCATTATAAATGAATAATCAGACTTTTTCATCCGAACCTCAAATTCCTCCTGGTCAATGAACTCATAGGGAGTAAGTGTCCAGAATTCCTTCATGGCTTCTTTAATAAACACATTGAACGGAGCAAAGGGATCATCTTCAAGAACGACACAGGTGGTGGATGTCGAAAACTGGTTTATTTCATTCTTTGTGGGAAAAGGGGCCTGGGCTGCCATAAGTCCGGAAATCACTAGCAGAGGCAGGGCGGCAATTACTTTCTTCATATTTATCTATTCATTAACAGGCAAATACAACGGATTCTTTTCGTTGAACTTCCGTATATACACAAACATCAGCTCTTTCTTTTTCTTCCTGGGAAGCTGAACAAATTCCTCATATAACTGCGCATCCTTCATTAAAAGAAGTTCTGTGTTGTCAAGATCAAAGTCGAGCACTTTGCCCGTTTCAAAATCAACAATAAACTGCTTGATCTCATTACGCGTCATATTCCTCGAATATGGAGAATAATATGATCCATACGGAGAATAGTAATTACCATAATAGCTGTAGGGTGAGTAATATGAGTAATAGGGATCGTAATAACCGTATCCGTAGGGATAATTTGAATACCTGGGATCATAAGTCATTACATCGGCAACAAAATGACTTATATTACCTACAAAAGTGATCCTGTTAAAATTATCCTGTACCTGAATATATAAAACCCCGTTACGTGCATATCCCCAGATATTGTTTTTATCCACTTCCTGCCTGATCCCCATGTTATCATAGAAATAGATCTTTTTGGATTCGAGCAGATCCTTGAAAAATTCCTTGTCATTATAGTCAGCCGAAGTAAGGATCTTCGCTTTCGGGATCGGGCTGTTTGCTTTCACCTGATCAAAATTAAGATAAATGCCATCCTTAAACCTGAAATCAGGTGTGTACCTGACCATTCCTTCCCGTTCCTGCCCGGTCAACGGAACGAACGAGAACACAGAAAGACAAAATGCTGACACAGCAATTTTTCTGAATAAATTCTCCATCATTGCATTAATCATTATTCAATTCCTGTTCAAATATCGTACCGTATTTGCAAATTTAACGATTTAGGTGAATGAGCGGTAAATTCTTCAAATGTATATTTATCATATATTTTAATTAATTTTGCAATGATGTCTATAAAAGGAATTTGTGTTTGTCATTAATCAGTAAGCATGTCAGAGGCAAGAGGTACACCCGTCAATGCGGAAACCGGAAATCCGCCACGGGAAACAATTGAGAAAAGCAGGAAAAGAATAGAAATATTTTACTACGCAGCCATATCGATACTGATACTGGCAGTCATCTTTCTTCTTTTTAACCTGAGACTTCCTGCAGGGATCCTGATATTAATCGCAGCCATCACGGGATTATATATAGTGAAACAGGTCACTTCCCTGATTAACGCGGTCAATAACATTCTGGAAGAGGTATCTTCGGCCAGCGCAAGAAAAGACAATGTTATAACCGATTTCAGCCATAAAATACGTGAACCGCTGAATAACCTTGTAATTATAACCGACATGCTGATGGGATCTGACCTTGGACAAAAGGAAAGAGACCTGGTCGAGACTTTCATAGCCTCAACAAAGAATATGGTTACATCAGTAAATGAGCTTACGATGCAATCGGCTCAGAGCATCAGCTTCGAATCAAGAAAGCATATAAGATTTAACCTGATGTCTACTATCCAGAATACCATAGAACTTTATAACCTGAAGGATAAGGCAAGCATAGATTTCACACTTAATAAAAAAGATTACTTCGATATCGAATGCTCGGGCGATCCTATAATACTCAAACAAATATTACTTGATATTTTTAATAATATCGAAAACCAGGATTCCGGTAAACCTGTAAAGGTCACAATTGATGTAAAGAAAGTACGTGAATCAGGCAGTGAGGTGTTTGCCGGATTAAGGATCAGGACAAACAATAACATTGCGCTTATAAATGAAAAAGACCTGCAGCAGAGTCTTGCTGCAAGGCTCATTACAAACAGAAGGGGACTTTTCAGCCAGGAGCTCGGAACCGATTATTCAATCCTTAACATCAGCCTTCCGTTTACTCTCGCAGTACCGGAACAAAGACTTAAGATCGTACCGCAGGACACTGCCGGAGCGGACCGGAAGGAAAAAATTTACAGAGAACTTAAAGATATAAATATCCTTCTTGTTGAAGATAACCTTATAAACCAGAAGATCACCCTCCTGACACTTAAACCACTGGTAAACAGCATTGATACAGCATCAAATGGGATGGAGGCACTCGATAAGGTGAGTGAATCAAACTATGATATCATCCTCATGGACATACAAATGCCGGTAATGAGCGGGTTGATTGCTGCGGAAAAAATCAGGGCTATCGAGGCAAATTCGGGAACACATATCCCCATAATAGCAATTACTGCAAACGCAATGCTCGGTGATAAGGAGAAATGTATATCAGCCGGGATAGATGATTATATAAGTAAGCCTTTCCAGCCATCCGTTCTGATAGAAAAGATCAGAAAATATATCTAATCTTTATTCCGGCAGACTGATCTCAGGTCCTGTCCCATGAACCAGCTTAAGGTATTTCAATGAGGGTGAAGGAATAAAGCTTCCAGCCCCCAGAGAGTCCCACTTCTGATCTATAACTTTAATTGTTTCCTCCGCGGAACAAACAACTTCAGGCCAGTTCCTCGGAAATCCCTTCCTGCTGAAAGCCTTAATAGTTGCATCTATTAAAACAGTGCCCCCCTTTAATATAATTATATCCCTCACCGGGTCTGTATTACCCAGTACCTGCCAGGCTACAGTAAACCAGTCCTGCACATCAACAGTACTGTCAACAGCCATAACCAGCCTTAAAAAACCACTTACACTCCGGCCGGAAAGAATATCGGCCAATTTATCAAAAGCTTCCGGATCCTCAGACTGATTAATTCCAATTACCGCTACAGGGAATCCGGTCAGAAGATTTACCGATCTTATTGTTGCCGGATAATTGTTCAGTATGTTCAGGATCTCATTTTCACTTACCGGTCTGGGGGATATTCCCTCCTGTATTTCTTCTTTCAGCCTGACGGTGGCATCAATTCCAAGTTTCCCGCCAAGCGCACAAATATCCGAAGCATGGTCAAGAACATCCATCGGCCCTGATGTAAACATGAGATCCTTTGAGGTATCTGTGTTGGTGAAAATATTACGAAGCAAACCCTCATAATCCCTTATATCGACCTCGCCGCTCACAACCACAAGATATTTGGTGAACATCATCTGTCCGGCACCAAAGAGGGAGCTTATTACCTTTTTACCCTGCCCGGGGTAGGTCTTGTTTATCTTTACCACAACCAGATTATGTGCTACTCCGGCATCAGGCATATGGAAATCCGTTATCTCGGGCTGAAGTGCGAGCCTGACCGGAGCAAGGAATATTTTTTCAGTTGCTCTGGCGAACCATGCATCCTCCTGTGGTGGAATACCAACTATGGTCGCCGGATAGACTGCATCTACCCTGTGGGTAATACAAGTTACATGGAACACCGGAAAGAAGTCAGACAGTGAATAAAATCCCGTATGATCGCCAAATGGACCTTCGGATACCATTTCCTCCAGAGGATCGACATAACCCTCAATCACAATATCAGCATCGGAAGGTATCATAAGCTCATTCGTAATGCACTTTACAAGGTTTATACTTTTCTTCCTGAGGAAACCGGCAAGTATGTATTCATCTATATTTTCAGGCAATGGAGCTGTTGCTGCATAAGTACATACCGGATCCCCCCCGAGTGTAACGGTTACAGGCATCCGTTTCCCTGTCTTTTTCCATTCCTCATAATGATTTGCACCAGTCTTATGCCTCTGCCAGTGCATTCCCGTACTTTTCCTGTCGAAAACCTGCATCCTGTACATACCTGCATTCGTTCTTCCTGTCGAAGGGTGAACTGTATGTACAACAGGAAGCGTTATGAACCGTCCACCGTCGTGGGGCCAGCATTTTAAAACCGGAAAAATACCGAGGTCCGGGTCTCTGTGGATCACCTGCTGACATTTCCCTTTTCCTCTCTTCACCTTCGGAAGATAACCCGATACTTTAATCAGTTCCGGCAATGATCTGATCTTATCAAAAAATCCCTGTTTCGGACCGGTAAGATGATTAAATAGTTCTGTAATTTCCCCGGCTGCATCATCAAGGTCTTTTCGTCCTAATGCCAGAGACATCCTTTTAGCGGAGCCGAAGGCATTTATAAGCAAAGGAAATCCGGTTCCTGTGTTTTCAAACAGAAGTGCTTTACCGTCCGATTTTGTAATCCGGTCGGTTATTTCGGTTATTTCAAGGACGGGATCAACAAAGGATTTAATTCTGAGGAGTTCGTCCCCGGCTTCGAGGCATGCAATGAAGGAAGATAGTCCTGAGTGGGGCATCAATATTGAATAAATTGTAAATATACGAGAGATTTGGAATTATCGGTAAGGATTGCTTCGTCGCGGAGTTTATCCCGCGCAGCGGGGCTCCTCGCAATGACGGTGGTATAAAACAATAATGGGAACTAATCACGTGGAGTAGTTCCCATTCGTCGTTTGCGACCGAAGCCGCTAACGGCGTCGGATTACTGTTATTCTGACCGGTTGCATTACAGGTCTTTCGATCTGGATTTGCTACCCCTGGCTCTTCGGTTTTGCTTTTTAGGGCATAACCGCCGGGCTGTCCTTTTGTTCCTGCCCTTCGGCAGGACTTTCCGGGACGGTGCGTCATTCAGGCTCCGGAGTCAGTTCCCGGAAGAACCGCAACCGGTTTCAGTTTACTGCTGGCCGAAGCCGGTAGTTACGCTGAAGCCCTGTGACCCGGTCGTAGAAAGAACGTTTCCGGTTTTCCGCGACTTACTGAGACACCCGGGACTTTTGGTCCTTTCGCTCAGACCCCGGCTCTCCTGATATGCGGACCCGGAGGTCCGACCGGATCAGATCGTGTTTCAATTAAGCAACCCTTTCCGATCCCATATCTTTCGAGCAGCCTTTTATCGCTCATCCGATATATCAAATATCGTATATATATATTAATAATCCAAATACAGACTACCGTTGTTGTAAACCCGATATTAACAATTGATATTAACAATTGTTAATAACTTTTATTGTATTCCCGGCGTATAGCTTTATCTTACTTAATTCACTGTATTACTTTGTGTTACTTAATGAAAACCTTAGCGATAACTCGTGGTTCAAAAATATTTGACCACAAAGAACACTAAGGTTTCACTAAGAACATTAAGGTTTCACTAAGAGCACTAAGGAAAGAGGTATGTACTAAAACTAGATAACAGGTGATTATCTCTTTTTAAATTTTTACTTCTTTCTTATATCCGTAAACTGCTGTCTCACCTAGCATTTCTTCGATCCTGAGCAGCTGGTTGTATTTGGCCATTCTGTCAGTACGGCTGCATGAACCGGTCTTTATCTGTCCCGAATTGGTTGCAACGGCAACATCAGCTATTGTTGAATCTTCTGTTTCACCCGAACGGTGCGAAGTAACAGTTGTATATCCTGCCCTGTGAGCCATTTCAATAGCCATCAGTGTTTCGGTAAGTGTACCAATCTGGTTCAGCTTTATAAGGATTGAATTTGCACATCCAAGCTGAATACCTTTTTTAAGATATTCAATATTTGTAACAAATACATCATCACCGACAATCTGGCATTTGCTTCCGATCCTGTCGGTCAGCATCTTCCATCCATCCCAGTCACTCTCAGCCATCCCGTCCTCAATAGAATCGATTGGATACTTACTTATCAGTTTTTCGAAATAATCTACCTGTTCCTTTGAAGTCCTTTTGGCACCTTTTGGTCCTTCAAACTTTGTATAATCATAAACACCATCAACATAAAATTCTGAAGCGGCAGGGTCAAGTGCAATTGTGACATCAACACCAGGTTTATATCCGGCAGCGGAGATAGCCTTTATAATAGTATCGAGTGCATCTTCCGTTCCCTCAAGGTTTGGAGCAAATCCGCCTTCATCTCCGACAGCAGTGCTCAATCCGCGTGCCTTGAGGACTTTTTTAAGTGAATGAAATACTTCAGCACCCATACGGAGGCCTTCCCTGAATGAAGGAGCACCTACAGGCCTGATCATAAATTCCTGGAAAGCTATAGGTGCATCGGAATGGGATCCTCCGTTAATAATATTCATCATCGGAACAGGAAGAACGACTGCATTTGTACCTCCAATATAACGGTAAAGAGGCAGTCCGTGAACCTGGGCTGCTGCCCTGGCAACTGCAAGAGATACCCCGAGAATTGCATTGGCACCAAGATTGCTCTTTGTTTTTGTTCCGTCGAGTTCAATCATTTTCTTATCGATGGCTGCCTGTTCGGTCACTTCCATACCTGTTATCTCTTCGGCAATTACATTATTTACATTATGAACTGCCTTCAGAACACCTTTGCCAAGGTAACGGGCCTTGTCACCATCGCGAAGTTCGAGGGCTTCGTTCTCACCTGTAGATGCCCCTGACGGAACTGCTGCACGACCAAAATAACCGCTGGCTGTTGTTACTTCAACTTCTATTGTCGGATTACCACGTGAATCCAGAATTTCGCGCGCATGCACACTAGCTATTTGACTCATAATTGATTTAATTTATATTTAACAATGATGCAATATACGAAAAAAGGGATAACTGCTTATCCCTTTCAATTTATATTATTTATCTGATTATTTCCCTTCTTCCGGCTCTTCAGAAGCAGGTGTTTCGTCTTCATTTACAAGTGGTTCCACAGGTTTAGCTTCACTTTCTGCCTTTACAGTCTTTTCGGGTTTTTCTGCCTTTCCTGCAGTTGTTTTTTCAGCAGCTGCTGCTTCACCTTTCTTTGAAGATCTCCTTCTTCTTGTCGTTTTGGCCTTTCCTGTTTCAGTGTGGCTCAGCATGGCCTCATTGAAATCGACGAGTTCAAGCAGACACATTTCAGCATTATCGCCAATTCTGTTGCCGGTTTTCAGTATACGTGTATATCCTCCCGGTCTGTCACCGACTTTCGGTGATACTTCGCGGAATAATTCAGATACCGCAGATTTATCCTTAAGGTAACCGAAGGCCACTCTCCTTGAATGTGTTGAGTCTTCCTTTGCCTTGGTTATCAGGGGTTCAACGTATGTTCTCAGCGCTTTCGCCTTGGCTGTTGTTGTAGTAATCCTTTTATGAAGGATCAGTGATGCAGCCATATTCGACAGCATAGCTTTCCTGTGTGAACTCGTTCTTCCTAAATGATTTATAGTCCTAGAATGTCGCATGTTTTCTCCTCAAAATTTTCAAGTTAATCTCTTTCCAGCCTGTATTTTGTCACATCCATTCCGAATGAAAGACTCATTGACTCCAGCAGTTCATCAAGTTCGGTAAGCGATTTCTTCCCGAAATTCCTGAACTTAAGAAGGTCATTCTTATTGAATTTTACAAGATCTCCCAGGGTTTCAACCTCAGCTGCTTTCAGACAGTTGAGAGCTCTTACCGACAGATCGAGATCGATCAGTTTGGTCTTGAGCAGCTGTCTCATATGCAGTATCTCTTCATCAAATTCCTCATTGGCAAGCTTATCTTCGGAATCAAGTGTTATCTTTTCATCTGAGAACAGCATAAAATGATAGATAAGTATTTTTGCTGCTTCCTTCAGAGCATCCTTCGGATGTATGGATCCGTCGGTCTCAATTTCTATAAGAAGCTTCTCATAGTCGGTTTTCTGTTCAACGCGGTAGTTCTCAACCGTATACTTTACATTTCTCAGGGGTGTGAAGATCGAATCGATTGCAATCAATCCGAACTCACTGTCGGCAGGTTCGTTCTCTTCGGCGGGAACATATCCTCTGCCCTTATTAATATTTAGCTCAATCTGCAGTTTGACATCCGGTTCCATCCTGAAGATAACCAGTTCGGGATTAAGTACAGTAAAGCTGCTGAGTGAGTTATTCAGATCTCCGGCTTTAAAGACCTCCTTATTATGGATCTTTACAGAAACCTTTTCGTGGTCAACATCTTCCACCGTCCTTTTAAATCTTACCTGTTTCAGGTTTAGGATGATCTCAGTCACATCCTCCATAACTCCCGTTATAGTGGAGAATTCATGATCGATCCCTTCGATCTTGACTGTTGTAATGGCATAGCCTTCCAGTGAAGAAAGGAGTATCCTTCTCAATGCATTGCCTACAGTGATACCATAGCCAGGCTCAAGAGGACGGAACTCGAATTTGCCGAGTTTGTCATCCGATTCAAGCATTAATACTTTATCGGGCTTCTGGAATGATAATATGGCCATAAAATTTATCTTATATTATTACTTTGAGTACAATTCAACAATCAGTTGTTCCTTGACATCTTCGGGGATATCGGAACGTTGAGGTAAGTTCATGAACTTTCCTGCCATTTGTGTTTCATCCCATTCAAGCCATGAAAGTTTTGAGCCTTTTCTTGAAGTAAGTGCATCAGAAATCACTTCGAGAGATTTGGATTTCTCACGGACACCGATAATATCGCCGGGTTTCAGCTGAAAGGATGGTATATTCGCTACTTTCCCATTTACAGTTATATGACGGTGAGAAACGAGCTGTCGTGCAGCAGCCCGTGAAGGAGCTATACCAAGACGGTATACAACATTGTCGAGGCGGGCTTCAAGGAACTGAAGCAGTACTTCACCGGTTACACCCTTGCTTCTTGAGGCTTTTTCAAATGTATTCCTGAACTGACGTTCCAGAACACCATATGTATATTTCACCTTTTGCTTTTCCCGAAGCTGGATCCCATATTCCGAGGTCTTTTTTCTCTTTTTGTTTATACCATGCTGACCGGGAGGAAAATTCTTTCTGTCGAGGTGTTTATCGGGACCGAAAATCGGGTCGCCGAATTTTCTTGCTATCCTTGATCTTGGGCCTGTATATCTTGCCATTGTTAATTAAATATTTTCAGATAAGTTACTAATTCATAATTATACTCTTCTTCTTCCGGGAGCACGGCAGCCATTGTGAGGCATAGGGGTAACGTCAACAATCTCGGTAACTTCTATACCTGCATTGGCTATTGCCCTGATAGCGGATTCACGGCCTGAACCCGGACCTTTCACATATACCTTAACTTTTCTGAGACCGAGATCATAAGCCACTTTGCTGCATTCTTCCGATGCCATCTGCGCTGCATAAGGAGTGTTTTTCTTCGAACCCTTGAAGCCCATCTTACCTGCTGAAGCCCATGAAATAACCTGACCGGAATTATTTGTCAGCGTAACAATAATATTATTGAATGAAGAATGAACATGTGCCTGCCCTGATGGCTCAACTTTAACGATTCTCTTCTTTAATACTCCTGTCTTCTTTGCCATATTATGTTTTATTTAGTAGCTTTCTTCTTGTTTGCAACAGTTTTCTTTCTGCCTTTACGCGTCCTGGCATTGTTCTTTGTACTCTGCCCCCTTACAGGAAGACCAATCCTGTGGCGGACACCACGGTAACAACCTATGTCCATGAGACGCTTGATATTCAATTGTGTCTCGGAACGAAGCTCACCTTCGAGCTTATAATTCTCATTAAGGATACGACGAATGGTATTTACCTGGTCATCAGTCCATTCCTCGACCTTTGCATCCCTGTCAACTCCTGCTTCATCGAGCACTTTCCGGGCTGTACTCCGACCAACTCCGTAAATATAAGTCAGCCCTACTTCGCCCCTCTTGTTTCTTGGTAAATCTACTCCGACAATACGTGCCATATAATTTTCTTAAATAGTTTGCAAAATTAATCAAATTATCCCTGTCTCTGCTTAAACTTGGGATTTTTCTTATTAATAACATATATGCGCCCTTTTCTTCTGACTATCTTGCATGTAGCGCTGCGTTTCCTGATAGATGTTCTGACTTTCATTATAGTAATGTTACTTATTTATATCTGAATGTAATTCTTCCTTTTGTTAAATCGTAAGGTGACATTTCAACCTTCACTTTGTCGCCGGGGAGGATCTTGATATAATGCATCCTCATTTTCCCGGATATGTGGGCTGTAATGACATGTCCGTTCTCCAGTTCGACCCTGAACATTGCATTGGATAAGGCTTCAATGATCGTACCGTCCTGTTCAATAGATGGTTGTTTAGCCATATTACAATTTATTTAAAACTTCTTCAATAAATTCGAATGTCGTCAATATGTCAGGTTGCCCTCTGTCAACTGCAACGGCATATTCAAAATGTGCCGATGGTTTTCCGTCTGCAGTCTTGATTGTCCATCCGTCTCTCATCTGAACGGTCTCTTTTCTGCCCATATTAATCATCGGTTCAATACAGATGACCAAACCTTTATCCATCTTCGGACCTGTTCCTTTCCGTCCGTAATTAGGGACTTCGGGTGCTTCATGCAGCCTCTTTCCCAAACCATGTCCGACCAGTTCCCTAACAACCGTATAACCACCGCCTTCTGCAGTGGCCTGCACTGCTGATGATATGTCTCCCACACGGTTCCCTGCAACTGCTGCTTTTACTCCTTCCTCCAGTGATGCTCTTGTAAAATCAAGCAGCCTTCTTACTCCCTCATTTATCTGTCCTACCGGAAATGTAAATGCACTGTCACCGTACCATCCGTTCAGAATTACCCCGCAATCAACTGAGATAATATCACCTTCCTTAAGAACATAATCTGAGGGTATGCCATGGACCACCTCTTCGTTGACAGAAGTACAGAGGCAGTTTGGAAAGCCTCCGTATCCTTTGAATGCCGGCACCGCATTATGATCGCGGATAAACGTTTCGGCCAATCTGTCAAGATAAAGGGTGGTAACGCCGGGCTGTATGTGACGGGCAAGTTCAGCAAGTGTCCTCGACACAAGTAAATTGCTCTCTCTTAACAACCCTACCTCTTCATCAGTCTTATAATATAACATCAAAGAACGTGATACAAATTATATAGATGTAACGGCTCCTGAACGGCCTTTCACACGGCCCGACTTCATAAGCCCATCATAATGTCGCATAAGTAAATGACTCTCAATTTGCTGGAGAGTATCGAGAACAACTCCGACAAGGATCAGCAGGGATGTTCCACCATAAAACTGTGCAAACTGGGGTGTAACCTGGGCTTTGACAGCCAGCGCAGGTAGAACAGCAATGATTGCAAGGAATATTGATCCCGGCAATGTGATCCTCGACATAATCATATCAAAGAACTCAACAGTTTTCCTCCCTGGTTTGATACCGGGAATGAAACCTCCGTTCTTCTTCATGTCCTCAGCCATCTGAACCGGATTGATTGTGATGGCTGTATAGAAGTATGTGAAAGCAATAATAAGGATTGCCGTAACGAAGTTGTACCAGAATCCATACATATTTGAAAATGCCACAACAAAACCTGATGTGGGATTTGAAGAATAACCAGCGATTATTATGGGGAGCATCATTATAGCCTGGGCAAAAATTATCGGCATAACTCCGGCTGCATTCACCTTAAGAGGGATGTACTGGCGTACTCCTCCATATTGTTTGTTTCCGACTATTCGTCTGGCATACTGAACAGGTACACGCCTTGTTCCCTGTACCAGAAGTATTGTTGCAAGGATTACCACGAACAGGACAACTACTTCAACTATCAGTGCCACCGCACCTCCCGCGCCGTTCAGTCTGGCACCGGATTCAAATATGAAGCTTGCAGGCATCCTGGCAACGATACCAATCATGATTATAAGCGAGATCCCGTTACCGATCCCCTTATCCGTGATCCTTTCTCCAAGCCACATAACGAACATTGTACCTGCGGTAAGGATTACTACAGAAGATATCTGAAAGAATAAGCCTGACATTATAAATGCTGAAGCGGGAAGCTGGGCATGCAGGTTAACGAGATATGTGGGGGCCTGAAGTATAAGAATAAAAACAGTCAGGATCCTTGTATACTGATTCATTTTGCGCCTGCCGCTTTCGCCTTCTTTCTGAAGCTTCTGAAAATAAGGGAAAACTATGCCGAGGAGCTGAACAACTATAGAAGCCGATATATAAGGCATAATTCCCAGTGCGAATACAGAGGCCTGAGAAAATGCTCCTCCCGAGAACATATCAAGCAGCCCCATTATCCCGGATGATGTCTGGCTCCTCAATCCTTCAAGCTGTGAAGGATCAATTCCGGGAAGAGTGACATATTTCCCGAACCGGTATAAAAGGATAATCAGGAAGGTATAAACAAGTCTTGCCCTCAGGTCTTCAATCTTGAATATGTTCTTTATGGTCTGAATCAGTCTCATGAAATTACAATTTTACAGCGGTTCCGTTATTGGCTTCAATTGCTTTTACAGCTGATTTACTGAATGCATTGGCATGAACTTCCAGCTTTTTGTCGAGGATTCCTTTCCCAAGGATCTTCACAAGGTCATTCCTGGATATCAGCCCTGCAGCAATAAGAACATCCCTGTCGATTTTTTCGATGTTCCTGTTTTCAGCAAGGCTTTGCAGAACGCCGATATTAATCCCTTTATATTCCTTACGGTTAATATTTGTGAAGCCAAATTTCGGAACTCGTCTCTGAAGAGGCATCTGACCGCCTTCAAAACCGATCTTTTTTGCATAGCCCGATCTTGATTTGGCGCCTTTATGTCCCCTGGTGGATGTCCCACCTCTGCCTGATCCCTGACCACGACCAAGACGTCTTCCCTTTCTGACCGAACCTTTAGCTGGTTTTAAACTACTCAAATCCATCACTTTATTTCTTAATATTGAACTTTAAATACTTTCCACCTTAACAAGGTGTCTGATTTTATCGACCATTCCGAGTATCTGGGCTGTTGCCTCATGTTCTACACTATGGTTCAGCTTGTGAATCCCGAGAGCTTCCAGAGTTCTCTTTTGTCTTTCGGGTTTACCGTTTTTGCTTTTGATCTGTGTAATACGGATTCTTGCCATATCAATATACTTTATTTCAGCCGTTAAATACTTTTTCCATAGATACCCCTCTGTGTTCAGCTACAGAGAATGCATCGCGTACTTCCAGGAGGGCGGCAAAAGTAGCTTTCACAAGGTTATGGGGGTTGGATGAGCCCTTTGATTTTGCGAGAACGTTTTTCACGCCAACACTTTCGAGGACAGCGCGCATTGCACCTCCGGCCTTGATCCCGGTACCTTCCGAAGCCGGTTTGATGAATACCCTGGCTCCTCCGAACTTGGCAACCTGTTCATGAGGTATAGTGCCATTTATTACAGGTACCTTAATAAGGTTCTTCTTTGCATCTTCAATACCTTTTGCAATTGCGGTTGTTACTTCACTGGCTTTGCCGAGACCATGTCCCACTATACCGGCTTCATTACCAACGACTACAATAGCTGAAAAGCTGAATGTACGACCCCCTTTTGTTACCTTGGTAACCCTCTGGATACTTACCAGCCTGTCTTTCAGTTCAAGATCGCTGGTCTTTACTTTTCTTATACCGTCTGCCATAATTAATTAGAATTTTAATCCGCCTTCACGGGCTGCATCAGCAAGTGATTTAACCCTGCCATGATATTTATAACCGCTTCTGTCGAACACTACATTTTCAATGCCTTTATCTTTACACTTTGCTGCCAGCAACTTTCCGACAAGCCTGGCCTGTTCGGTCTTTTTTACTCCGGTAACAGCTGCAATTTCTTTTTCCCTTGATGATGCAGACAGGATTGTAGACCGGCTCAGGTCGTCAACAACCTGAACATAAATCTGTTTGTTGCTGCGATAAACAGCAACCCTGGGCATCTCTGCAGTACCGCTTATCTTTTTCCGGATCCTCATTCTGATCCTTGATCTTCTTTCCAACTTGCTTAAAGCCATCTTTTTAAACTTTTTCCTGATTAATAAACATCCTAAACACTTGCAGATTTACCGGCTTTTCTTCTAAGCTGTTCACCCACGAACTTGATGCCTTTCCCTTTATAAGGTTCCGGCGGTCGCAGTGATCTGATCTTCGCAGCAACGTGCCCGATAAGCTGCTTGTCAATACATGTAAGAGTAATTATCGGATTACTTCTTCTCTCTGTCTTGGTCTCTACCTTCACTTCATTTGGTATCTGGAAGACTATATCATGTGAATAGCCGAGACTCATTTCAAGGTTCTGGCCTTTTGCCTCGGCACGATAACCGACACCCACGAGTTCAAGCTCTTTTCTGAACCCCTGGGATACTCCTGTTACCATATTTGCTATCAGCGCCCTGTAAAGGCCGTGGAGTGATTTATGATTCTTCGATTCCGAAGGTCTTTTTATGATTATCTGATTATCCTCCACTTCAACTTTAATCTCCCTGTTTATATTCTGCTTCAGCTCACCGAGAGGTCCTTTGACAGTAAGTACATTATCGTCGCTTACGCTTACGATGACTCCTTTCGGCAGGCTAACAGGTAATTTCCCTATCCTTGACATTAGCTTTCCTCCTTATTAATATACATAACATAAAACCTCACCACCTATATTCTCTTTCTTTGCCTCTTTATCGGTCATAAGACCCCTTGAGGTTGAGATAATGGCAATACCAAGTCCGTTCAGGACCCGCGGAAGTTCTTCAGCTCCGGCATAATGCCTGAGTCCGGGACGGCTTATTCGCTGTAATTCCCTTATGGCAGGCTGTTTGCTTTTGGAATTATATTTAAGCGCAATCTTCAATGTGCCCTGTCCCTGTCCGCCTTCAACAACTTTATAGCCCAGAATATATCCTTTTTCAAAAAGTATCCTGGCAATCTCTTTCTTCAGATTGGATGCCGGTGCCTCAACAACCTTGTGACCAGCCTGAATGGCATTCCTAATTCTGGTCAGTAAATCTGCAATCGGATCAGTCATCTTATATTAATTTGTATAGTTATTATTCTTTAATCAATTACCAGCTTGCTTTTTTCACACCAGGGATAAGGCCGGTTGATGCCATTTCCCTGAAAGTGATCCTGCTGACTCCAAACTGTCTCATATATCCGCGTGTTCTGCCGGTAAGTTTGCACCGGTTACGCTGCCGGTTGGGATTTGAATTTCTCGGAAGGCGGCTTAATCCTACATAATCACCTTCTGCTTTAAGTCTCTTCCTTTTTTCAGCATATTTCTGAGCCAGCCTTGCACGCTTTACTTCACGGGCAATCATTGATTCCTTTGCCATATAATCAGTTTTTAGAAGTTTTAAACGGTAATCCAAAATTCCTCAGAAGGGCAAATGCTTCTTCATCACTCCTTGCCGAGGTTACGAATGTGATCTGCAGACCCATTATCTTACTTACCTTATCAAGGTCGATCTCAGGAAAAATAATCTGTTCGGTTATTCCCAGAGTATAATTCCCCCGCCCGTCAAGTTTTGCATTGATACCTTTAAAGTCACGTATACGGGGAAGTGCTACTGATATAAGTCTTTCGAGAAATTCATACATTCTCTCCTTCCTCAGTGTGACCATAATACCTATAGGCATATTCCTCCTGAGCTTGAAATTGGAGATATCCTTTGAAGAATATGTCAGAACAGCTTTCTGACCTGCTATATCGGATAATTCCTTAACACCTGATTCAAGAAGTTTCTTATCAGCAATTGCCTGTCCGACACCCTGATTAATTACAATCTTCCTGAGTTTTGGTACCTGCATAACTGTTTTATAGCCGAATTCCCTTGTAAGTGCAGGGATAATTTCGTCGTTATATTTCTTTTTTAATGAAGGTTCGTACATTACCTGATCTCCTCTCCTGATTTTTTTGAATAACGGACTAATTTACTTTTCTGATTCAGTTTTCTTCCGATACGAGTTGGTTTTCCTGAAGCCGGGTCAATAAGCATCAGGTTTGAGATATGTATCGGAGCTTCCTTTTTAACAATACCGCCCTGAGGTGCTTTTGAATGAGGTTTTGTATGTTTAGATATCATGTTCAAACCTTCTACAATAGCTCTGTCTTTCTCTCTGTTGACCTCAAGGACACGGCCTTTCTGGCCTTTTGATTCGCCGGTTATCACCATAACCGTATCACCCTTTTTTATATGTAATTTTTTTTGCATTGCTGTTTATTTACAGGTATTACAATACTTCAGGCGCAAGTGAAACAATTTTCATGAACTTATCGCGCAGTTCCCTGGCAACAGGGCCGAAAATACGTGTTCCTCTCACTTCATCGAGATTTGTAAGAAGGACGACCGCATTATCGTCAAACCTTATATATGAACCATCCGGACGGCGTATTTCTTTCTTTGTTCTGACAACAACAGCCCTGCTTACGGTTCCTTTTTTTGCTTCACCTGAAGGGAGTGCTGATTTAACGCTTACGACTATCTTGTCGCCAACAGTAGCATATCTCTTTTTACTGCCGCCCAGCACCTTTATGCATAATACTTCCTTGGCTCCCGAATTATCGGCTACTGTCAGTCTGGATTCCTGCTGTATCATGATTATTTCGCTCTTTCAATGATTTCTACTAATCTCCAGGTCTTATTTTTACTCAGAGGCCTGGTCTCCGAAATACGTACCGTATCACCTATCTTGCATGAATTCTCCTCATCATGCGCCATCAGTTTTGTAGTTCTGTTGATAAACTTCCCATAGATCGGGTGTTTAACCTTTCTCTTTACGGCAACGACAATGGATTTTTCCATTTTATTGCTTACAACAATCCCGATGCGTTCTTTTCTAAGATTTCTTTCCATTGCTGTTATACGGCTATTTTGTTTTCTCTTTTAATTCCCTTGCACGAAGTTCGGTCATCAGACGTGCTATAGTAAGCTTTGTCTGTTTGATCTTCTGAGGATTATCGAGCGGGGTGATTGCATGATTAAGCCTCATACGGACAAGCATTGTTTTTTCCGTATCTATACGCTCAATAAGATCCGGAGTGCTCAGTTCCCTAATTTCCGATGTTTTCATCTCTATTGCTCTAAAAATTACTCTGTATAATCACGTCTTACAATGAATTTGGTCGGAATGGGAAGCTTCTGAGCTCCCAGACGGAGAGCTTCCCTTGCCACCTCGAATGAGACACCCTCGGCTTCAATAAGTATTCTGCCGGGCGTTACCGGAACAACATATCCTTCCGGTGCACCTTTTCCCTTACCCATTCGGACCTCAGCCGGTTTCTTGGTTATGGGCTTATCGGGGAAAACCCTTATCCAGAGCTGTCCTTCACGTTTCATGTGACGGGTAACAGCCTGGCGGGCTGCTTCCAATTGCCTTCCTGTTATCCAGGCCTGCTCCAGAGCCTTAATTCCGAATGAACCGAATGCAAGCTGATTTCCTCTCTGTGCATTCCCCTTCATCCTCCCCTTTTGCGCTCTCCTGTATTTTGCCCTTTTTGGTTGTAACATGGATAATATATCTTAAAAATTATTCAACGTAGTTCCTTATTTTTTTACCTTTCTCTTAAGGTTCTTGCCCTTTGCATTTCTTGCCCCGATATTCGGACTGAGATCTCTCCTTCCATAAACCTCACCGTTACAAATCCATACCTTGATACCGATAAGCCCTACCTTTGTATGTGCTTCTGCAAGCGCATAATCAATATCGGCACGGAAGGTATGAAGAGGGATACGCCCCTCCTTGTATGTTTCGGTCCTTGCCATTTCAGCACCGCCAAGACGGCCGGAGATAACAACTTTAATGCCTTCGGCTCCCATCCTCATCGTGGAAGCAATAGCCATCTTTATCGCACGCCTGTAAGATATCTTACCTTCCAGCTGCCTGGCTATATTATTACCAACAATACTTGCATCGAGCTCGGGACGTTTGACCTCAAAAATATTGATCTGTACCTCCTTCTTGGTAATCTTCTTAAGCTCCTCCTTAAGCTTATCAACTTCCTGACCGCCTTTACCGATAATAATACCCGGACGGGCAGTATTGACAGTTACAGTGATAAGCTTCAGTGTTCTTTCAATAACTATCTTCGAGATACTTGCCTTGGCAAGCCTGGCATTCAGGTAGTCCCTGATCTTTGTGTCTTCCACCAGTTTGCCGGAAAAATCCTTTCCACCGTACCAGTTGGAATCCCAACCTTTGATTATACCTAATCTGTTACCAATCGGATTAACTTTTTGTCCCATATTTTATTCTGCTGTATTTTCAATTTCCTTATTCATACTGTCAAGAACCAGAGTTACATGATTCGATCTTTTCCGTAATCTGTAAGCTCTTCCCTGGGGTGCCGTCTGTAATCTTTTCATTGTACGGCCACCGTCGACATGAACAGTTTTTACATAAAGGTTGCTTTCTTCGACCCTAACACCTTCATTTTTTTGCTGCCAGTTGGCAATTGCGCTCAGAAGAAGCTTTTCAACTTTGCGTGATGCCTCCTGTGAACTGTACTTAAGTATATCAAGTGCCTTATTCACTTCCTTGCCGCTGATAAGTTGGGTTACCAGCCTCATCTTCCTTGGAGATGTCGGGCAGTTTTTCAGAACAGCCTGGTATGTAGATCTGGCTTCCTCTTTCCTCTTTTCAGCCGAATTTCTTTTTCTTGCACCCATTTTTAAAATTTTTCTTCGTTTACAAAAACAGATTATTTATTCCCCGAGTGACCCCTGAAGGTACGTGTTGGAGCAAATTCGCCCAGCTTATGGCCTACCATGTTCTCAGTAATATATACAGGGATAAATTTGTTCCCGTTGTGAACTGCTATAGTATGTCCGACAAAGTCAGGTGATATTACCGATCTTCTCGACCAGGTCTTAATCACTGATTTCTTTCCGCCCTCGTTCATTTCAAGAACTCTCTTTTCAAGTTTAAAATCAATGAATGGGCCTTTTTTAATCGATCTGCTCATAATATATCAGTTATTTTTTCCTTCTTTCCAAAATATGTTTCGTTGAGTACTTTTTCCTGTCGCGGGTTTTATAACCTTTTGCAGGAAGGCCTTTTCTTGACCTTGGATGACCGCCAGAAGCTCTGCCTTCACCTCCGCCCATGGGGTGGTCAACAGGATTCATAACAACACCTCTTACCCTGGGACGTCTTCCCTGCCAGCGGGAACGGCCTGCCTTACCCGATTTCTCAAGGTTATGGTCGGGATTGGAAACAGTACCGATTGTGGCGCGGCATGCTGTAAGAACCATCCTTGTCTCACCCGAAGGAAGCTTTATTATAGCATATTTTCCCTCACGGGCTGAAACCTGGGCATATGTCCCGGCACTTCTTGCCAGAGCAGCACCTTTCCCTGGTTTGAGCTCAATATTATGTACAATGGTACCGAGAGGGATGTCACTCAGGAACATTGTATTTCCAACCTCGGGTGTGGCATCCTTTCCCGAAACGATCTTATGACCAACCTGAAGTCCGGCCGGAGCAACAATATATCTCTTTTCTCCGTCTTCATAAACAACAAGGGCAATCCTGGCCGACCTGTTGGGATCGTACTCGATTGACCTGACGGTAGCATTTACACCATCCTTATCCCTGAGGAAATCGATAACCCTGTACATCCTCTTATGACCTCCTCCGATGTATCTCATTGTCCTTCTGCCGCTAACGTTCCTTCCTCCCGATTTTTTTACAGGGTGGAGAAGGGATTTCTCCGGCTTTGTGCCTGTGATCGTGTCAAAAGCACTTATGATCTTGTTTCTCTGACCTGGTGTTACAGGTTTGATCTTTCTGACTGCCATGATACTTTTTAAATATTGCTGTAGAAATCTATTTTGCTGCCTTCAGCAAGGGTAATGACTGCTTTCTTTGTTGCAGCAGTCTTCCCTACCAGGAGGCCTGATTTTGTATTCCTCGTCTTTACCTTCCCGCCGTACCTCATTGTATTAACATCCGAAACCGTAACACCGTACAGCTCCTCAACGGCTTTTTTTATCTGTAACTTGTTGGCATTCTTTGCAACAATAAAACCATAGCGATTGAATTTATCGCCCTGGCCTGTCATCTTTTCCGTTACTATCGGTTTAAGTAGAATATTCATTACTCAAATTTTACTGGTTTAAAATGTTGCCTGCAAAACGTCAACTGCACTTTCCACAAGCACCAGAGTTGAAGCTTTCATTATTCCGTAAGTATTTAATTCCCTGGCTGTTACAACTTCAACCCCTTGTACATTTCGGGATGACAAATATATATTTTTATTTTGTTCCGGTAAAACTATCAGTGATTTTTTGTTACTGATATTTAGGTTGTCACCCATTTTGATGAATTCCTTTGTTTTCGGGGCCTCAAAAGAAAAGTCTTCGAGAACTATAATATTGTTTGAAGAAGCCTTATATGAAAGGGCTGATTTTCTTGCAAGTTCCTTAACTTTTTTATTGAGCTTGAAGCCGTAGTATCTCGGTTTCGGGCCGAAAATACGTCCTCCACCCCTGAACAGAGGGTTCTTGATGCTGCCGGCACGGGCACCACCGGTACCTTTCTGCCTTTTTATCTTTCTGGTGCTGCCTGCGATTTCTCCACGCTCTTTGGCTTTATGGGTTCCCTGGCGCTGATTTGCAAGGAACTGCTTTGTATCCAGATAAATAGCATGGTCATTTGGCTCTATGCCGAAAACAGTGTCGTTAAGTGTGACTTTCCTTCCTGTTTCCTTACCCTGAATATTAAGAACAGCTATTTCCATTATTTTAAAATTATTACGTAACCACCTTTAGGACCGGGAACCGCTCCTTTAACTATCAATATGTTTTGTTCAGGCATAAGTTTCATGATCCGCATACTTATAGCCATAGTCTTTCTGTTGCCGGTTTGTCCTGCCATCCTCATTCCCGGCAATACTCTTGAAGGGAAGGATGATGCGCCGAGAGAACCCGGAGCCCTGCCCCTGTTATGCTGACCATGGGTAACACCGCCTACTCCACCGAATCCATGACGTTTAACGACACCCTGGAATCCTTTTCCTTTCGACCATCCCCTGATATCAACCCAGTTATCGGTCCTGAAAATCTCTGCCGTAAGAATTTCACCTTCCTTTACCTGGCCCTCAGCATAACCTGTAAATTCCACCACTTTTCTTTTGGGAGTGGTATTTACTTTTTTGAAATGTCCGATTTCGGCTTTTGTAGAATGTTTCTCCTTCTTATCATCAAATCCAAGCTGTACGGCGGAATAGCCATCCCTTTCAACTGTTTTCAGCTGTGTAACAACACACGGACCTGCCTGCAGCACAGTACACGGGACATTCTTTCCTTCCTCATCGAAGAGGGAGGTCATCCCTATCTTTTTTCCAATTAATCCCTGCATCACATTTAATCTTTAATGATTTCAAACTTTAATTTCAACTTCAACACCGCTCGGCAGCTCAAGCTTCATAAGAGCATCGATGGTTTTTGGCGTGGAGCTGTAAATATCCAGCAGTCTTTTATATGAAGACAGCTGGAATTGTTCTCTTGCCTTTTTGTTGACAAATGGTGACCGCAGAACCGTATAGATCTTCTTGTGGGTGGGAAGTGGTATAGGGCCACTTACCACAGCGCCTGTGGATTTCACGGTTTTTACGATCTTCTCGGCTGATTTATCGACCAGGTTGTGATCGTAAGATTTCAGTTTGATTCGAATTTTCTGACTCATCTTTAAAGAATTTTTCCTTTTGTAATTTCGACAATTCTGTTAGCTATTTCTGCAGGCACCTCTTCATAATGGGAGAACTCCATTGTTGATGTAGCCCTTCCTGAGGTAATGGTACGGAGTACAGTAACATAGCCGAACTTTTCTGCCAGAGGTACTTTAGCCCTTACCACCCTTGAACCTGCTTTCGATTCCATTCCTTCCACTCTGCCCCTTCGTCTGTTAAAATCGCTTATTACATCACCGACATATTCTTCGGGAGTAACCACTTCCGTCGACATTATCGGTTCCAGGATAACAGGATTGCATTTCCCTGCAAATCTTCTGAATGCCTGTTTTGCTGCGATCTCAAATGACAGAGCATCGGAGTCAACCGGATGGAATGAACCGTCCTTGAGTATGACTTTGAGACTTTCCATCGGGAATCCGGCGAGAGGACCGTTTGACATTGCTTCACGGAATCCTTTCTCAACCGACGGGATATACTCTTTCGGAATATTCCCTCCCCGGATTTCATTTGTAAACTGAAGGCCTCTGATACCATCATCTGCAGGCATGAGCTCAACGGTAATATCTGCAAATTTACCCTTGCCTCCGGTCTGCTTTTTGAATACTTCACGGAATTCTGCAGAAGTGGTAATGGCCTCTTTATATGCCACCTGTGGTGGTCCCTGATTACATTCAACATTAAATTCCCTCCTGAGCCTGTCGATAAGAATTTCAAGATGCAGTTCGCCCATTCCGTTTATAATGGTCTGGCCGCTGTCCGGATCAATTCTTACCTGGAAGGTCGGATCTTCTTCAGCCAGCTTTGACAAAGCCAGTGATAGCTTGTCAACATCTGCCTGGGTCTTTGGTTCAATGGCTATCCCTATTACCGGCTCGGGAAAATCCATCGACTCAAGAAGTATGGGTTTATGTATCGCACAGATTGTATCACCGGTTTTAAGATCCTTGAAACCGACACCTGCACAGATATCACCGGCTGAAACGCTTTCCACGGAAGTCTGCTTGTTGGCATGCATCCTGAAAAGGCGGTTTATCCTTTCCCTTTTGCCTGTACGTACATTTAATATGGTATCACCTGCCTTAAGTATTCCGGAATATATCCTTAGGAATACCAGCCGGCCCACGAAAGGATCTGTGGCAATTTTAAAGGCAAGTGCTGAAAAAGGTTCTTTATCATCCGGTGAGCGTTTTATTTCACTGTTATCCCTCGGATCAACACCTGAAACAGAACCTATCTCGACCGGGGAAGGAAGGAAAGCTGTGATGGCATCAAGGAGACTCTGAATGCCTTTATTCTTGAATGCTGCACCGCAGAGTACGGGAACTGCAGTTCCTGCGACTGTTGCTTTCCGCAAAGCAGTAAGTATCTCATCCGGTGTTATGGATTCATGATCTTCAACATAACGGTCAAGCAATGTATCATCAACTTCAGCCACAGCTTCTATGAGTTTCCCTCTCCATTCTTCAGCCTCCTCAACATAATCTTCCGGAATGTCTTCAATCTGGAATAATGTACCCAGTGATTCATCGTCATTATATATCCGGGCTTTCATGTTTACCAGGTCGATGATACCGCTGAAGTTCTCTTCTGAGCCTATGGGAATCTGAACCGGTACAGGGTGAGCATTGAGTTTGCCCCTGATCTGATAAACGACTCCGAAAAAGTCGGCACCTGCACGGTCCATTTTATTCACGAAAGCAAGCCTTGGAACGCCATATTTATCTGCCTGGCGCCACACTGTTTCCGACTGGGGTTCAACACCGCCTACTGCACAGAATACAGCCACAGCACCATCGAGCACTCTCAGAGATCTTTCTACCTCAACTGTAAAATCAACATGCCCAGGAGTGTCAATAATGTTGATCTTATAGTTCTCATTATTATATTTCCAGTACGTTGTTGTGGCGGCAGAAGTGATGGTTATTCCTCTCTCCTGTTCCTGGACCATCCAGTCCATCTGGGCATTGCCGTCATGAACCTCACCTAGCCTGTGGGTACGACCGGTATAATACAGAATACGCTCTGTAGTAGTGGTCTTCCCGGCATCAATGTGGGCCATGATCCCGATGTTCCTGGTATATTTCAGATCCTTGTCCATTAATCTGTCGCCCTGTAATACTTTTAAAAACGGAAATGGGCGAATGCCTTATTGGCTTCAGCCATTCTGTGTGTATCTTCTTTTTTCTTATATGCCCCGCCCTCAAGCTTGTATGCTGCCATAAGTTCAGCTGCAAGGCGCTCGGCCATCGAATGGCCCGTTCTCTTACGTGCAAATGAGATCATATTCTTCATGCTGATGCTTACTTTACGGTCAGCACGTATTTCCATGGGAACCTGAAATGTTGCACCGCCTACGCGACGAGCCTTGACTTCAACCTGAGGTGTAACATTCTCAAGAGCCTGTTTAAAGATCTCAAGAGGAGACTTACCTTCCTCCTTGAACTTATCACCAACGATTTCGAGTGAGTCGTAGAAAATCTTGTAAGCCAGGTTTTTCTTGCCACTAAACATAAGATTGTTCACAAACCTTGTTACATACGGATCGTTAAATTTGGGATCCGGTAACAGAATCCTCTTCTTTGGTTTAACTTTTCTCATAATCTTATTCCTTTTATGTTACTTCTTTGGCCTTTTGGCTCCATATTTTGATCGTCTCTGAGTACGGCCATCAACACCTGAAGTGTCAAGTGCACCACGTATAAGGTGATACCTGACACCGGGAAGATCCTTTACCCTGCCGCCCCTTATAAGCACGATAGAGTGCTCCTGGAGGTTATGACCTTCACCCGGAATGTAAGAGTTTACCTCTTTCTGGTTCGTAAGCCGGACCCTGGCCACCTTCCTCATGGCTGAATTTGGCTTCTTGGGAGTTGTTGTGTAAACTCGCACACAGACACCCCTCCTCTGAGGACATGAATCCAGGGCAGGTGCTTTACTCTTATCTACCAGCTTCTTCCTGCCTTTTCTTACTAACTGCTGAATTGTCGGCATATTTCCAGTTGTTTTACAATTAAATTTTACTTAAAAAATTGGTTCGCAAAGGTATTCAATTTATTTATTTATCAATAACCAGGTTCAATATTTTTTTTAAACCACCTTACATTTCATGCCATAACTACCAGTAAATGGCCCCATGAGGTCACTTAAACCACTGCATGATGATTATCTGTACTAACTTAATGTAAGTTATTAACAGGTAACTTCCCGATCTTTCCTGAAGAAAAACGCTTTTGTAAACTTACCCCTGAAAGAAAAACCGGTACTCCTGCATTTCAAAAAACTGGTGCAAAGGAAATAAAAATTTTGTAATTATATCCTCTTTATTAATCCGTTTTTAAAAAATTATTAATTTTGTCCGCTCCAAAAGGGGTGCCAGAAACATCCTTAGTGCTCTTTGTGATAACCTTCGTGTCCTTTGTGGTTGATGTGAATTTTTGTTTAACCACAAAGAACTCAAAGTACACACAAAGGGCACAAAGGGCAATAAATTAATCCTTGATAACTTTCAGAAACCTGTTACGGAATAAAGAAAAGAAATTAATAAATCCATAAGCCAATTAACAACTTATAATTATGAAGACATACCAGACTGACCAGATAAAAAACATCGTGCTCCTGGGTAATTCAGGATCAGGTAAAACTATTCTGGGAGAAGCGATGCTTTTTAACGGCGGCGTCATAGAAAGAAGAGGCACCATTGAGGGTAAAAACACTGTTTCCGATTATCGTCCGATAGAACAGGAAAACGGCAACTCTATTTTTTCAACAGTCCTTTATACGGAATTCCTCAACAAGAAAATAAATATTCTTGACACGCCTGGTCTGGATGATTTCAGCGGAGGAGTAATTTCTTCACTCTATGCTTCGGATATGGGGCTCATGCTCATAAATGTTCAGAACGGTGTGGAAGTTGGAACAGAGATACACTTCAGACATGCTGAAAATGCACATAAACCGATGACAATTGTCATTAACGGCCTCGACCACGAGAAGGCAAATTTTGACAAGTCGGTTGAAATGATGAAGGAAAGGCTGAGCAACAATATAATCCTTGTTCAGTATCCCCTTAATGAGGGAGTCGGATTTAATTCCGTCATTGATGTTCTGAAAATGAAGATGCTTAAATATGGCAAGGATGGAGGAAAAGCAGAAATACTTGATATCCCTGCCGACCAGGCTGACAAGGCTGCAGAACTGCATAATGCTCTTGTTGAAAAAGCAGCCGAAAGCGATGAAGCACTTATGGAACTCTTCTTTGCCAATGACACTCTTACCGAACAGGAAATCAGGAAAGGCATTGCCAAAGGGATCGCTTCCTGTGGAATGTATCCTGTCTTCTGCATTTCAGCAAAGAACAATATAGGTATCGATTCACTTATGGAATTCATAGTCAGCGAAGCACCTTCGATCGCCGATATGCCCGCTCCGAAAAACAGCAAGGGCCAGATTGTTAAGGCAGATCAGGCAGGACCGGCATCACTGTATGTATTCAAGTCATCGATCGAGGAACATATCGGAGAAATAAATTATTTCAGGGTTTACTCCGGGAAAATTACTGAAAACCTTGATGTGATAAACAGCAACAACGGGACGAAGGAAAGACTTTCCCAGCTTTATGTGTGTGCCGGTAAGAACAGATCAAGAGTTCCGGAACTTCATACCGGAGATATCGGCGCCCTGGTCAAGCTTAAGAACACAAAAATGGATCATACTCTGAATGCCCCGGGTAATGACTGGAAGTATGAGGGTGTAACATTTCCCGAACCTAAATACAGGACTGCGATCAAGGCACAGAGTGAAAGTGATGATGAGAAACTGGGGGAAGCCCTGAATAAGATCCACCTCGAAGATCCTACAATAATAATTGAGTATTCAAAGGAATTAAAACAGATCATCGTGCATGGCCAGGGTGAATACCATCTTAACATTATGAAATGGCATCTCGATAATATTTATAAGATCCCGACCAGTTACAATGCTCCCAGGATACCTTATCGTGAAACTATTACAAAACCTGCCCAGGCTGATTACCGTCATAAGAAGCAATCAGGCGGCGCCGGCCAGTTTGGAGAAGTACATCTGATCGTTGAACCTTATGTTGAAGGGACACCCGAACTGTCGATGCAGAAATTCGGAGGAAAAGAAATCAAGCTTTCAGTCAGGAGCAAGGATGAGATCGATCTCGACTGGGGAGGAAAGCTTATTTATGTCAATTGCATTGTCGGTGGTTCTATTGATGCGCGGTTCATGCCGGCTATTCTTAAAGGTATTATGGAAAAAATGGAGGTCGGTCCCCTTACAGGATCATATGCACGTGATATAAGGGTGTATGTTTACGATGGTAAGATGCATCCTGTCGATTCAAATGAAATATCTTTCAGGCTTGCAGGTCGTAACGCATTCAGCCAGGCATTCAAAAATGCAAACCCAAAGATCCTTGAACCAATCTATGATGTTGAGATCATGGTGCCATCTGACCGTATGGGCGATGTTATCAGCGATCTTCAGGGTCGGCGCGGAATGGTACTCGGAATGAACAGTGAAAAAAGATTCGAGGTTATCAAGGCAAGAGTTCCGCTTGCAGAAATGAATAAATACTCCACCGCCCTCAGCTCAATAACCGGAGGACGAGCTATGTATACAATGAAATTTTCGGAATATTCACAGGTTCCCGGTGATGTTCAGGAAGCAGTTATCAAAGCCTACAGCGAAGAAGAGGAAGAGGAATAAAATACACGAACTCACCCCCCTGTGATCCCCCCTCTCTGCTGCGCAAAGAGGGGGGATGCTTTTTGCTGACTATTAGCTGTTTATAAGGAGGTTCTATGGAAAATACGTATTATAATATGTATTAAAATACGTAGAATAATACGTAGAATTAGAAAACGGGACTGATCTTCATCAGTCCCGTAATTTTTGTCCGGTCACCCAGATCAGAGTAAGCAGGAGCTTACTTTATTTCCTGGCGGTAATTCGGATTCTGTACAAGCTGCGGAGCTTTCTGGCGCTCATCTGTACGGATGGGCATCCAGTAAATTGCATCGATCCATTTATTATCGGGCATAGCCTGGTTCAGTTCCCATGTGGTAGTGACTGTTGCCGGTGTAGTCCTGGTGTCCGTTTTCTGTGTTATGACAACACCATTCATCGGCTTTGTAAATTCCTCCTTGAAGATCATCCACCTCCTGAGGTCAAACCATCTCAGTTCTTCACCATATAGCTCGATTTTTCTTTCATGTCTTAGTGCGTCTCTCAGTTCAGCGTTCGTTGCTGTCGTATTCGGAAGGAGAACCCTGTTTCTGAAGAAGTTGACCCATTTTCTGGTCTCATCATATTCTCCCAGCTCCCAGCAGGCTTCTGCATAGTTGAGGACAACCTCGGTGTAACGCATATAGGGCCAGATATTATAATTATATCCTGTGCTCCCTTTTACACCTTCCTGAGCCCACTTCATTGTAAGATAACCGCAATAGTTACCATTACCTGCAACAATGGGACCGTTACGTGTATCAATTCCATAAAGGACTATTTCGGAACCGTCTGCGCCGATGGTTATACGGGTTCTTCTATCATATATCCCCAGCGGATCGCGGGTCTGAAGACTTACCGGTCTTGCTTCATATGTATATTTTGCACTGTCAAACAACACAAGTGCATAGAACCGGGCTTCACGGTTATAGTAGGGATTCTGGTTGTCAAATCCGGTGACTTCGGGCTTATTTTTTATATATTTTGTTGTCCCGACCTGATCGATAAAATAATGATCAAAGAAATTGGTGCCATCTTCCATTTCATATTCATCGACCATTCTCTGCATAGGGCCGTTCCTTCCGTAGAGTCCGTCATATCCGTTGGGACCATCAACCTGGTTT
Organism: uncultured Rikenellaceae bacterium; assembly: GCA_964410385.1. GTDB lineage: Bacteria > Bacteroidota > Bacteroidia > Bacteroidales > VadinHA17 > LD21. The sequence continues at coordinate 30,318 of CAYPHL010000024.1, forward strand.
GTTCTGTGTCTGGTACCAAGAGCAAGGTCAAACATTCTGGCAAAAATGAATTCGCCATTTGCCGGAGTGGCTGCATTTCCAGTCAGATTCCTATAGTTCTTTATCACTGTAGCTTTATCACCTGATTCGGCACCGAAATCTGCGAGTGCGAGAGATGACCCGGGAAGATCCATAAGAGCTTTCGCTGCATTTTTTGCGGCTGTCCACATTGCAGTTCTGTCAGGATTCTTATAATGGACCACCTCATTGGCGGCGGTAATACCAATACCTGATGCATCACCTGCAGTAAGATCACTGGCGGCAAAAAGAAGTATCCTGGCTTTCAGGGCCAGAGCCGCCTCTTTACATGCCCTTCCGAGTTCCTGTGCGGATTTCAGCGGAAGCAATGCTGCTGCATTATCACAATCTTTCACGATGAAATTTACAGTCTGTTCGAAAGTCGACCTCTGCAGGGTTGAGAAATCATCTGATAACTGTGCAGCATCTTCAAGAAGGACAAGCCCTCCGTAGGTACGGGCAAGGTTATGATACATGAATGCCCTCAGAAATAATGCTTCCCCTTTCAGGACATCGGTTTTGGCCCTGATTGTTGCTTTCTGTGATTCGGGATAAGCGTCCATCACCAGATCGATCTTATCAAGAAATTTATTGACCCGCTGAATATTTTCATATTGTGACCACCTGTAACCGGAGTGGACATAATGTGTCCCTTCTCCGGCATCAGGAGACAGGGTCCCGTTAAGAAGTGTCGTCGTACTGGCGCCTCTTCCGTATATAGCTTCATCTGTATAATTTGTGGATTTAACACTCTGAAATCCGTGATTAAGGCCGTTATATACATAATTAAGGTAAAGGCTGGCCAGTTCCGGGTTCGACCAGACCGTTGCATCGGAATACTGGTCGAGAGGAGTTTTATCCAGGATATCGCTGCACGATGGTGATAATACGAACAGCAGTACTATAATAAGATTTAATATATTTTTTTTCATCTTTAATTTTTATTTTTTATTGGTCATACTGAACAACCATATGTGTTAAATGGCCGTTTCATTCCTGAATATAATTAAAAGGTAACCCGTGCTCCCACAGCCATCACTCTTGTAGTAGGATAAGCTGTAACAGACATTGTCTCGGGGTCATATCCGACTTCATTCTTATTCCACAGGAAGAAGAGATTCTTACCTGTAACATATACGCTTGCCCCTTTCATCTTTACATAGCTCAGCAGATTTTCTGGAAGGTTGTAGGACAGTTCAAGGTTCTTAAGCCTTGCATATGCCATATTGTAGTAATCCTGGCTGCAGAGATAAGCTGTCTGTCTCCAGTATTCTTCAACTCTTTCAAATGCCCTGTGCATCTTCCCGTCGGGATTATCCACGGTCCACCTGTCATCAGCATAATACTGAAGGTAATTACCGAATGTGCCATGATAAATAAAATCACCTTCTTCATCGGCAATCCTTCTCCAGTTATTTCCGACACCCTGTACAAGTGCCTGTAACTGCCAGTTCTTGTAACCCAGGGAGAAATTAACTCCAAAGGTTATTTCAGGCGTTCCGTTCAGGTCGAATACCATCCTGTCGGCTTCAGTTATTTGCTTGTCATCATTATAGTCAAAGAGGATTACATCACCCGGCCTTGCGCTTGAAACATGAGGCAGAGAGTTTATGTGTTCCTGGTCCCTGAATATCCCGATAGCCTTATACTGAAGAAATGCATCGGTGGTATGGCCTGTCAGCCTCTGCCACGGATAGGATACTTCCGGTTCATCATACTCAATGATCTTGTTCCTGGCAAATGAGAAATTACCTGTCACTGCATAAGTGAAGTTACCTGATCTGTCATTATATCCGAGTTGTGTTTCAAATCCTTTGCTTGATACAATCCCGTAATTCTCATCAGGAAGAGATAATCCTGTGAAAGTAGGAACAGAAGCATTCCTTGCAACAAGGATATCGGTCCTTCTCTGGTAGAATGCATCGAAGTCGAATTTCACCTTGCTTTTAAAAGCAAACGATTCAAAACCCAGATTAAAGACATTTGCAACTTCCCAGGTAATTGCGGGATTAGGTTCCCCTACCTGATATAGTCCTGATTCATAACTTCTTGATGAACCCCAGGAAATACCGGTCCCGGTTGCAAACATTGTAAGATACTGGAAAGCAGGCACTGCATCATTACCCAGCTGACCCCAGGAAGCTTTCAGTTTCAGATAGTTGATTGCGGGAACTGAATTTCTCCAGAAATCTTCACTGGATATCCTCCATCCTGCAAGTATGCTCGGGAATGTTCCCCAGCGGCCGCTTTCTTCAGAGAACCTGAGGGAACCGTCGCGGCGCAGGGTGAATTCAAGCAGGTATTTTTCGTCGAAGTTATAGGCAGCCCTTCCGAAGAAATTCAGCCTGCCTTCAATGCCGACCGTTGAGCTGTTGCTCATCTCGTCGGTACCTCCGAAATTAAGGTAGGGCAGATCGATAGTCTGGAAATAACGTCTGTAAGCATTGATACCCTGGTTGAAATAATCCATGCTTTCCATTGCAACAAAGGTACTTATGCTATGCTTACCAAATGAGCGTTCATAATTGACTTTCAGGCTGTTGGTTATGGTCCTCGAATCCCTGTATAGGTCTTCTACTCTCGGATCGGCAATCTCGGCCCTTATCTGCGGAACAAGAAATGCCTGACCATTCTGACTGCCGTCATTTCCTGCAGCCAGATATGCTTTCTCATCCAGGAAATAAAGTGTTGCCAGGTCTCTCACATATTTCTGCTGCCTGAAATACATATCGAATGAATAGTTACCGATGACCGACAAACCTTCGACCCACGGGATCTTTATTGTTGCGGTGAGCATATTGTCGCTCCGGTATTGATTATTATTTGTATAACCGGTCTCATCTGCATCTGTATCGGTAACCGGCTGCTGTGCTTTTTCAATATCGGGTCCGGGTTCACCGGTCGGCCATATTGCTGTTGATGTTGGCAGGTTACGGATTATACTTCCGAAACTTGTATTATAAGGGCTCATTGTATTTGTTTTTGAAGCCCCCATATTAAGGTTCAGACTAATGTAATCGTTCAGAGTTGCATCCAGGTTCAGCCTGAGGTTGTACCTGTCATAGGATGATGAACCTGATTTATAAATACCGTTGTCGGATTGTGCACCGAAAGCCCCGTAATATTTGAGCACTTTCGTACCTCCTGACACTCTGAATGTATGGTGATTTGCCGCGGAATAATCTTTAAGGACCGATGAAAACCAGTCTGTATTCGGGTGGGTCCACGGATATTTTCCGGACTTATATTTTTCAATATCTTCAAGTGAGAAGGCCATATTTTCTTCCGAAACGTTCCTGTATGACTGAACTTCTCTTATCATTGTGGCATATGTCGGTGCATCTGTAAGCTTCGGTACTATTGAAGCAGAAGACCATCCCTGATAGAATTCATATTCAAACCGTGGAGGAGCTTCTGTCCCTTTTTTTGTTGTTACAAGAATGACACCGTTTGCAGCTCTTGAACCATAAATACCTGCCGAAGCATCTTTCAGAACTGACAGGTTTTCAATATCGCCCGGTTCAATTGAGTTCAGGTCCCTGCCGGGAATACCGTCTACAACTACAAGGACGGATGTGTTTCCTGATTCATTGGCAATTGTGGAAACGCCTCTGATGCGCAGATCGGCCTGGTCGGCTCCGGGACGACCGGTTGACTGTGTTACGAAAAGACCGGGTAACCTTCCGCTCAATGCACTCGAAACATTTGGTGTGGGAGCTGCAGTAATCTCTTCGGAACTTACTGTTGTTATAGACCCGATAACATTCACTTTCTTCTGGGTTCCGTAACCTACCACAACAACTTCCTGAAGAGCAAGGGCTTCAGAAACAAGTGAAATATCTATAACGCTTCTGCCCCCGACCGTCACCTCGGAAGTTACAAAACCTATAAATGATGCTGCAATTACAGCATTCTGATCAGGTACATTCAAAGTATACTTACCATCGACATCAGTGATCGTACCGATGGTTGTACCTTTAACAATTACGTTAACCCCCGGTAAAGGGACACCCTCATCATCGGTGATTGTGCCGCTTACCTGGATCTGCTGCAGAGCACCGGCAAACAAACTTTTGCCGGGAGAATTCAGATTCAGAATCATAATGAGAATAAGACACATTCCCATAATGAACAGTTTTTTTGTTTTGCAGGCAGTTCTTAATAATGCCCGCGGTAATGGTTTGTTTTCTTTCATAAGTTAAAATTTAGAAAATAAAATTCTCAAGGATTTTTGGTTAAAAATCCCCAACTATTAATAAATCAATTAATTATAAAAAATCAGAGAATTGAAATGATCCTCTGGTACGGATAATGAAGATTTGGATTTTTACATAGGCAAATCAGTTTAGAAGTAGTTATAGGGTTACGGTTTAAAATTACTCATTAAAAATTAGGGTCGGGATTAATTAAGAATATTTAACAAAAAAGAAAGAGACTGCCTTTTGTGGCAGTCTCTTTCAGGTTACAAATTATTTGATAATCAATAGAGTGGATTCTGTAAAAGCTGAGGAGCTTTCTTAATCTCGTTTGTCGGGATCGGCCACCAGTATTGTTTTGCTGTCATTGCATTATCAGCATGTGCTTTGATCCATTTCCATGTTGTCAAGATTGAGCCATCCGTATTTTTAACTTCGAGGATATCAATCCCTCCGAGCGGGGGAGTCATTACATCAATCATGATCTTCCATCTCCTTATATCATAGAACCGGCTTTCCTCGCCATACAACTCAACTCTCCTTTCATGTCTTAAAGCCTGTTCGATGTCACCTGTGAAGTCAGGTAATCCGGCTCTGTTACGAATCATATTTATGTATTTTGCTGCTTCCACAGGTTCGTTAAGTTCAAGACAGGCCTCGGCATAGTTGAATAAAACTTCGGCATAGCGCATATAGATCCAAACGTTCTGGTTATTCTGAACATCTCCGTTGCTTGACTGATCCATGAATTTTTTGGTCAGATAACCTCCATAGCATCCATTCCCAGGAGAAAGAGGTCCCTTTCGGGTATCGAGTCCCGGAAGGTCAGTAAAAGTTCCGTCAGAATTCATGGTCCTGTGTGTGCGTCTTTCATATATACCGAGCGGATCACGAGGCTGGAGGTTTATCGGCCGCTGCTGCCAGACTGCACTATCGTAAAGCATCGTAGCATAGAACCTGGGTTCACGGTTATAATAAGGATTTTCATGTTTGAACTTAGTTGATTTGTTCTTATACAGCTTATCCGCATTAATTTCGAAATGATCGAAGAATTTTGATCCGTCATTCATTTCATATTCATCCACCATTTGCTGGAGAGGACCATTTCTCCCGAAGTTATTTACACCGTTGGGACCATTGGTCTGGTTAATCCTGTGTGTACGACCAAGATCCATGACATACATTTTTCCCCAGATGATCTCATCATTAGCCAGGGTATAAGATCTGAATAATTCGTAGTAATTTTTAGCAACAGCAGCCTGGTCGGGTGCACCGAAGTCAGCCAGTTTTGCCGTTCCAAGGTCCATGACTGCTTTAGCAGCATTCTTTGCTGCAGTCCAGAGTGTGGTCCTGTTCGTACCGCTCTTGTAGCCAACCAGCTCATTTGCTGCAGTCCCGTCAGCTGTCAGGTCACTTGCTGCAAACAGCAGGATCCTTGATTTTAGTGTAAGTGCCGCTTCCTTTGTAGGTAATCCCATAACCTGATCGGCTTTCATTGGAAGAAGCGCTGCAGCATCGTCGCAATCCTTGACAATAAAATTAACTGTTTCCTCAAAGGTAGCCCGCTTAAGGGTTGAAAAATCATCCTCCAGTTTATTTGCTGTTTTCATTATGGGAACACCTCCGTAAAAACGGCAGAAATTATGATAAACGAAGGCCCTGAGGAACAACGCCTCTCCTTTAAGCTTATCAGTCTGTGCCTTTATTGAAGCCTGTTGGGAAGCCGGAAATTTGCCCGGAATCTGGTCAATATTATCAAGGAACAAATTGATTCGTTGAACATTCCGCCAGTTGTCAGTGTTCCAGCAAAGCCATGAGAAAATATTCGTCCCTACATCGGGAGATATTGTTCCAAGATTATAAGCCTGTGAGCTGCTCCCTCTTCCAACAGGCATTTCATCGCAGGCAGAGCCCAGCATGACACCCTGGAAAGGCTGATTAAGTGCATAATAGCAGTAACCGAGATAAGCTTTCGCAAGAGCAGGATCGGACCAGACGGTTGCATCGGAATAAGAATCGAGAGGTGTCTTATCCAGGAGTTCCGATTCACATGACTGAAATAAAAACCCCGGAATAATTATTATGAATAAATAAAATAACTTTTTCATATCATTTACTTTTAAAGTTTGGATCAGAATGCAACTCTTGCACCGATTGCATAAACCTTATGAAGCGGATAGCTTGTGACATTTGAAACTTCCGGATCGTGCTTATAGGCGAAAGCATTATAAAGCAAAGCCAGGTTCTGACCCGACAGATAGACCCTGAGATTTTTAAGTCTCACTTTCTGGACTATATTCTGAGGCAGATCATAAGCGATCTCCAGGTTTTTCCACCTGCAGAAGGCATGATTATAATAATCGAAATCCGTCAGATAGCTTTCCCTCCAATAATCTTCCACTCTTTCAAATATCCTCGGTTTTTCGGCAGTTTTATTCTCGGGAGTCCATCTCCCGTCAGCATAGTACTGCCAGTAGTTGCCCCATGTTCCCATGATCGGGAAATCAGCCCTGTACCAGGTATTGCCTACCCCCTGGAACAATGTACTCAGGCTAAAGTTCTTCCATGTCAGCCCGAGAGTAATACCATATGTTATTTCCGGATTTGTAGTATAGTCGTATAGAATCTGGTCGTCAGAATTAATTTGTCCATCCTTACTGTAGTCTTCAATTATTATACCTCCGCCTCCACCGGTGTAGGTTGAATAGGGAGTATCTTTTACCCGTGGATAACCAGGCATATCATTTGCATCGTCAAAGACACCGATTGCATTGTACTGAAGTATTGCTCCTACAGGATGCCCGGTTCTGACCTGCCATTCCACTGAACGGGCGGGTTCGTCATATTCGATGATTTTATTCCTTGCGAAAGCAAAGTTTGCTGTCACCGAGTATCCGAAATTACCAGCCTGGTCATTAAATCCAAGAACTGTTTCAAATCCCTTGTTATCAACAACACCGAAGTTCTCATCCGGAAGTGTTATTCCGGTGAAATCAGGCACTGAGGCATCTTTTTTCCAGAGGATATTGGAACGTCTCTGGTAAAATGCATCAACATCCCACCTGATCTTTCCGTCAAACCATTGTGATTCAAATCCTGCATTGAAGATATTTGCCACCTCCCAGGTGATTTTGGGATTCGGGGTACTTGACTGAAGCAGGCTTGCCGAATAACTCTTTGATGATCCTGTAACTATTCCCGTGTTGAATCCGTAAAGTGTGAGATACTGGAAAGCAGCCACGGCATCATTACCCATCTGGCCCCATGATGCTTTCAGCTTAAGATAATTTATGAAGCTTATATTATTCTTCCAGAAATCTTCACTTGAGGCTCTCCAGCCAACAAGAAAGCTCGGGAAGGTTCCCCATCTTCCATAATCTTCAGAAAACCTCAGTGAACCATCCCGGCGCAGAGTAAATTCAAATAGATATTTTTCTGCATAGTTATAAGTGAATCTGCCGAAATAGTTCAACCTTGCGTCAATTGAAATTGATGACTGGTTGCTCATTTCATTTGTTCCTCCCGCATTCAGATAAGGAAGCTGATCGGAAATGAAATACCTTCTGTATCCCTGGATCCCCTTATTCATATAATCCATGCTTTCAATTGCAACAAACCCGCTGAAATTATGAAGTCCGAATGTTCTGTCATAACTAACTTTCAGGCTGTTTGTTATTGTTCGTGAATCATAATAATAGTCTGTAAGCCTTGGCTCTGCAAATCTTGCCCTGGGGATACCTGTAAGAAATGCGGAACCGTCTTCCTTCCCGGTATTCCCTGCAGCCAGGTACCCTGTCTTATCGAGGAAATACAATGTGATCGGTTTTTCAAAGAACTTCCTTACCCTGAAGAACATGTCATAGGCATAATTGCCGGACAGAACAAGACCCTGTACCCATGGAACTTTAACAGTTAATGTAAGCATAGGCTGGACACGGTAAAGTTTATCATCGTCGAAGCCTCCGTCGAGTGTTGCCGTTGCAAGCGGCTGATCGCCATATTCTATGTCGGGTCCGTAAAGTCCGTTTGGCCAAAGAGCCGGATAATTCGGAAAATTCCTTATCAACCCTGCAAAAATATTACCGGTACTTCTTGTCGGGAATGTCATATCCTCCTCCGATGCGTTAACATCGACATTGATGCTTATGCTCTTATTGAGCTGCATATCCAGGTTCGTCTTGAAATTATACCTGTTATACTTTGTTGCACTCCTCTTATATAATCCCTCATCCGACTGGGTTCCGAAAGAAGTAAAATATCTGAATGTTTTGGAACCACCTGTTACCCTGAAAGTATGATGGCCTGTATTTGTCCAGTCTTTAAATGTTTCTTTGAACCAGTCCGAATTTGGATGTGTCCATGGAAATTCACCAGATTTGTATTTTGCAATATCGTCATCCGAATAGGGTTTTGCCAGCCCCCTGTAACTCTGTACCTCATTAATGAGCTGAGCATAAGTGGCAGCATCGGTCATCTCCGGCAGCACTGTAGGTTTTTCCCATCCGTGATAGAAATCATATTCAAAACGTGCAGCGCCTTCAGCTCCCTTTTTTGTAGTTATAAGGATAACACCGTTTGCGGCTCGTGATCCGTAAATCCCTGCCGAAGCATCTTTCAGTACACTTATACTTTCGATATCGCCGGGTTCTATTGAATTCATATCACGGCCGGGTATACCATCGACAACTATAAGTACAGCTGTATTGTTAGTGTTAGTATTCTCGAGAGTGGCAATTCCTCTGATCTGCAGAGTAGCATCATCACGGCCGGGTTCACCGGTAGTCTGTTGTACAACGAGACCTGGCATACGGCCTCCTAAAGACTGAGACACAGTATTGGTAGGAGCAGCAGTGATCTCTTCCGTCGAAATAGTGGTCACAGATCCGATAACGTTAACTTTTTTCTGTGTACCGTAACCGACCACCACTACTTCATCGAGTGCAAGCTCTTCTGAAGCCAGGGTGAAATCAATAACACTGCGGGTACCAACTGTCTCTTCTTTTGTGACAAACCCTATGAATGAGGCAACCAGGACTGCATTCCTGTCAGGTACAGTCAATGAAAATTTCCCATTGACATCAGTAGTTGTTCCGATGGTTGTATTTTTTACCACCACATTGACTCCGGGAAGGGGATTACCGCCTCCGTCAAGGACAGTCCCCGAGACCTGGATTTGCTGCAGATCTGCAGCATAAATGTTATTTCCGAAGAAATTCAGATTCATAAACATCATGAGAATAATTGCCAGACCCATGATATTCAGTAATTTTAGTTTGCAAATGCCAAAAACAGGCAATTGCCGGAACTCCTTAAATACAATCATAATTTTTAGTTTAGTTATGCAAAAACGATCACATAACGGATTATGAAATCCGTTAAAAAAATAAATTCAGTTTAAGAAATACAGAGATTTTTGATTGTTGGTTAAGTTAGTCGTTTTGTTTCATAGGCAGATCGGATAAATAGTTTTAAGGTCAGTGGGACAAAATACTAAATTTTAAACCATTTTAACACATTTTTACATTTTTTTGCAATTTTTAAGTAAAAAAAAAGCTGACAGTTCATGTCAGCCTTCCTTATCAGAAATAAATACAGTTTACACTGTCTTCAGAATGTCCCATACAAATGCCCTTATTCCCACCTCTTCATTAACTTCATCTATCCTTTTAACATTTTTCAGGACAATATCAACTTTATCATCATCGACGATGGTCATGACACTTTTATTGATCTCCGGCCATGCATGGGTTCCCAGATGCGGCACACCGGTATTTGTACCCCTTCCCTGAACATTTTCCCACAGTGTATAACCATTTATTCCAAGCTTGTCAAGGAGGTATTCAACCTTTTCTGTATGAGCCTGGTTGTATATTATCATTATTGCTTTCATCTGTAAATAATTTAACAAGTTGCTTACTATCTTACTAATTACTGATTACTGATTACTGAATTCCCACCGTTTCCGTTTATGAAATCAAAATCGGAATAGACTGCAACAGATTTATTCCGTTCACCATGTTTTGCAAAAATCGCATAAACAACCGGAACAAGTACCAGGGTTACAAAAGTTGAGAATACCAGTCCTCCGATAACTGCAATTCCCATAGGTCTCCATAGTTCTGATCCTGATCCTGTGCTTATTGACAGTGGCACCATGGCAAGAATTGTGGTGGCTGAAGTCATAAGCACCGGTCTGAGACGCGATCTTCCGGATATTAATATTGCCTTGTACAATTCGTTACCTCTTTCGCGCATCAGGTTAATATAATCAACAAGTACAATGGCATTCTTTACAACAATACCGATGAGCAGCACCGCCCCTATACCCGATATGACACTAAGGGTTGTTTTAGTGAAAAACAGGGCTATTGCGACACCTGAAAATGCAAATGGTATGGAGAACATGATTATGAAAGGCATCTTTAGTGACTCAAACTGGGATGCCATAACTAGATAAACAAGTATAAGGCTCACCACGATCAGAAGGGCAAGATCCATAAATGCTTCCATCTGTTCCTCGATTGCCCCGGAAATCTGAACCATTATCCCTGCGGGTTTTGGAGTTTCATCAATTGCTTTCTGTACATCTTTCTGAATGTCAGTCAGAGATCTTTTAAAGGGGGTAAATGAGACTCTTACAATCCTTTCCTTGCGTTTCCTTTCAATGCTGGGTGGAGCCCAGTATTCCTTAATCTGGGCGATTTCACCCAGCCTGATCAGCTGGCCCTGATTATTTGCAATTGCAATATTCTCAATATCAGTAAGAGTGCTTCGTGAACTCTTCTTAAATCTTACTATTACATCATATTCATCGCCCGATTGACGTAACTGTGTGGCCACGAGACCGTCAATCCTGTTCCTTACGGCTGTTGCAGCCATTGCAGTATTCAGTCCGTTTGCACTCATTTTTGCCTGATCAAAAATGATCTGAAGTTCAGGCTTTGATTTGTCACGGCTTATTACTACATCCGTTGTCCCGGGAATATTCCTGATTTTATCTGAAAGTTCTTTTGCGACTATATTTGAGGCTGTGATATCATATCCGTAAACCTCAACATCCACAGTATTCCCTCCGAAAGAGCCCATCCCCTGATTAGTAGTAACCTGAAAATCAATTATTTCAGGAAACTTCGCAAAATCGGCCCTCAT
>CAYPHL010000025.1:0-7702 GCA_964410385.1 uncultured Rikenellaceae bacterium
AATATACTGAGAGCGAAATTCGGAGAGATCTTCTCAAATATTTTTACCGGATTGAAAATTGCCGGGATATTAATTATAATCGGAGCAGGAATTATTCTGGGGTCATCTGAATTTTCATTCAACGACTTCCCTTCCCTTTCTTCAACCGGAGTAACCCTTTCGGCATTTGGTGTTGCATTCACCGGTGTTCTGTTTTCTTATGGAGGATGGCAGCATGCTTCATTTCTGGCAGGTGAAACGAGGGATCCTGCAAGGAACGTTCCGATTGCAATGATAACAGGAGCACTGGCGGTGACACTGATCTATCTTCTTGTAAATGTGGGGTATATGCTCCTTCTTCCGGTGGAGAAAATAGTCAGTTCCACAAGAGTCGCCGCAGAAGCTGTAAGTACGGTCATTCCCTTCGGCGGAATCCTTGTTGCAGCTATAATAGCAATAAGCACATTTGGTACTATCGGGATTTATACCCTCTCGGCACCCCGTATTTATTATGCAATGGCTTCTGACGGACTGTTCTTCAAAGGCATCGCCAGAGTCCATCCGAAATTCAGAACTCCGGTAAATGCAATTCTTGCACAATCAGCATGGGCTATCATACTGCTTCTTTTCTGGGGAACCTTTGAAAACCTGATAACCTATACTGTTGCCATAGAGTTCATTTTCTACATACTTGCAGCATCAGGCATATATATTTTCAGGAAAAAACTGAAAAACACTGAAAGACCTTACAGAACATTGGGATATCCTGTCACACCCTTTATTTTCATTGCTATTAATACATGGTTTGTTATAAATATTTCTATAAACAAACCGTTGCATATGGGTATCGGATTAATTTTTCTGGCAATAGGTGTTCCGGTATATTACTTCTTCAGGAAGAAGAACAACTTATCGCGGAATGGATCAGCCGATCCTGTAAAAGTTGAAAGGAATGTCGAGGATTGACGAAAAATACTCGCCTCGTTCGAGAATATCCTCATCACCAACCTCATAGTACCAGTTAACAACGTATTTTTTATTCTTCAGACTTACATGTCGGATCTTTTCGAGAAGATGAATAAAAACCTTTGCACTTGCACTGTTGAAATATTCAAGATTCATATCGACACAGGTAACATCGGCGGGGTTCAGAATATATTCACTCACCCATTTCTCCACCGGTGAATAAAATTCCGCAACATTCTCATGAATAGAGCGCCCCTTTATCTTAACCATTCCATCCGGCGACAGCTGGATCTCTGGTGAAGCTTTTGTCGGTGCTATTTTCAGCTCCTTCATAAATAATTATTTATGACGAAATACACATGTGTTGTATACTCAAAAAAGCAAGAAATAATTCCCGGTCATGTGGATTCCATCCGACCTTTAAAATTAATAATATTTTCGGATGAAATTATTAAATATATCGATACCTTCAGTCATTAAACCTGTCAAATAACGGATCGTTGAAATTTCCGGGGGTTATTTGCCTTTTCTTCTGTTCAATCTCCCGGACCAACATTACAATAGCAGCGTTGACAGGGACGGGTACATTATGAGCAGATGCATTTCTGACAATATATCCGTTAAGATAATCTATTTCAGTAAGTCTTCCTCTCTCGACCGACTGCAGACTGGATGATTTAAGCCTTCTGTATTTGAAGCCAATTATCCGTATCATAAAGTGCCGCCGTATGTCTGACAGGAAGCTGTTCCCTTTCACAAATTCATGAAAGTCAATCTTCCCTCCGAATATCTCAATTTTAAGGTTCATTTTACCCGCAACAGTAACTCCCTCGCGGATTATTTCGATAAAGATTTTTCTGATCTTCTTTATTGAAAGCATCTTTCCCAGGTATAATCCACTGATAACACCAAGTGACGAAATACAGGAATTAATCATCAGTTTCGAATAGAGATGACCGATAATATTATCTGTAACTCTTACCGGAACAACTGCTGAAAGGACATCAGCCACGTGCAGTAGGTAATCATCCTGCTTGCCTGCCGGATAGCCAATAGTAAAATCACCCGCTGAGGTCATTACAAGTTTCCCATAGGAATCCATCGTTGCCCCGAAACCTGTTACACAACCGATGATCCTCTCAATACCAAGCACCCTTGCCAGCTCATCCTCACAGATGCCGTTCTGAAGAGAAACCACATGAGTGTTTTCTTTCAGAAGAGGTTTTACTGCTTCGGCGGCATCGACCATCTCAGTTGCTTTTGTGGCATGAAGTATCAGGTCCTTTTTTTCCTTAACCTCATTTACCGATGCATATGCGGGCATTTTAATCTTGAAATTCCCGCAAAATCCACTTACTTCAAGTCCTTCATTACGGATAAGTGACGCATAATCATCATGTTTACAGATTATCTCAACATCAAATCCGTTCTTACGGAGCAACGCGGCGGTAATCCCCCCGACAGCCCCTGCTCCGATAACAAGAATCGAAAAATTTTCTCTCTCCATCAGTTTAAAATTATTCTCTTCACAAACGGGCCAGGGGAGTAATATCCTGGCCTGAAAAATCATTAGCAAGATACTTATAGTATCCTGTGATGCCTATCATTGCGGCATTATCGGTAGTCAGGCTTATTTCAGGGATAAAAACATTCCAGTTTCTTTTCTTACCTTCCCTGGTCACCTCATTCCTGAGCTCCGAGTTGGCGGATACTCCTCCGGCAATTCCAATTTCCCTCACGCCAGTCGACACAGAAGCTTTTATCAGCTTATCAATCAAGATATTAATTATTGTATGCTGAAGTGAGGCACATAGATCCGCTTTGTTCTTTTCAATAAACTCAGGATCTTCCTCCAACCTGTCGCGCAGGAAATAAAGAAAACTGGTCTTGAGTCCGCTGAAGCTGAAATCCAGTCCCGAAACAACAGGTTTTGAAAACTTAAAAACATTTTTCGAACCTTCTGATGCCAGTTTATCGATCGCCGGACCGGCAGGATAAGGTAATCCCATCAGTTTTCCGCACTTGTCAAATGCTTCTCCCGCGGCATCATCTATAGTATTGCCTATTGTTTCCATCTCAAGATAACTTTTCATAAGGATTATCCTTGTATGACCGCCCGAGACCAGCAGACAGAGAAATGGGAAGCGCGGGATATCTGAGCCCTCTTCGTTCTTTTTAATAAAATGGGCAAGAACATGAGCCTGAAGATGGTTAACTTCAATGAGCGGAATATTCCGTGCGAGTGCAAATCCTTTTGAAAATGATGTTCCGACAAGGAGTGATCCAAGAAGACCGGGTCCGCGGGTAAAAGCAACTGCATTTATATCTTCGGGCTGTATACCCGCATTCTTAATTGCCCGGTCCACAACCGGAACAATATTGGCCTGATGAGCCCGTGAGGCAAGCTCCGGAACCACCCCTCCATAGGACCTGTGAACCTCCTGACCGGCTATAAGGTTGGAAAGTACATATCCATCCCTGATCACTGCAGCAGAAGTATCGTCACACGAAGATTCTATGGCCAGTATTGTTACGCTCATCAATAAAGAATTCACAGGAAGAAAATCTTCCGGAAACGAAGGAATTAAACGTGGCCTTCCGTTTACTCAGAGGTCCAGTCACGGATTATTATTCTGTCCTGGAAACACTTGACCTCCAGTTTCTGCCTGGCTTTCCATTTTAGCTTGCGTATATATTCCATTGGAATTGTCACGGCATAGCTTGTACCTCCTGAAATCTTTGTAAGGCTACGGATGTGATTTTCTTCGTTCTTCCTGCGTGTCATGATTAATAAGTTAACAGAAAAATAATATGTATTAAAAAACGTATTAAGATACGTATTTTAATACGTAGTTACAATACCTTAACAGAAAAAAGATGCAATAATAATGTTTTGTAAAACAACTTAAACGGTACAATCTTTGAACTGCACTTTATTATAATATTATTTTATTGTTGTCTTTACTATCTTTATGCAATAATAGACTGAGCTACTTTTAATTGAATTTTGAGGATAAAGGGCGATGCTGAAGGGTATAAAAAGAACTGTTAAGTATTTTCTGATCTTCATCGGGATACTGATAATGATCCCGATGATAATGTATCCCCTTTTAAGGCAGCCTGAAATTCAGACCCTGATAATCCGGAGAATAACAAGGTATTTTTCCCAGGAGCTTAAATCTACTGTTTCAGTTGGAAAAACAGAACTGGTCTTATTCAACAAGCTCAGCCTGGATGATGTACTTATAAAAGATAAAAACGATGATACCCTGATCTATGTAAAGAAAGTTGCAGCCACCATAAGGAAGATTAATCCTGACAGCAGGCAGTTCACTCTAGGAAGAGTTTCATTGCTGAATCCGGTGTTTTCGCTTGTGACCGATACAACAGGATTGCTGAACCTGAACTGGTATCTAAGCCTGCTCAGGAGCCAGGAAAAAGATAACAGCAACACTCCTGTTGGAATACAAATAAATCATACTGATATAAGAAATGGCTCATTCAGGTTGTTCAACAAATCTGCAACTGCAAGGGCCGAAGGGATCGATTTCGGAAATCTCCGCATTCTTGATATCAATGGCATTATAGAAGATTTCAGGATAATGAATGATACGACGTCACTCAGCATATACAATCTTTCGTTCAGGGAATCAGGAGGTTTCATTGTCCGCAAGATGAACAGCGACTTCTCGCTGGCAGACCAGGATATTTCATTCACATCGGCTTTCATTAATTGTGACAGCAGTATACTTAATATACCTCATGTTGAGCTTCATCCTGATTCGACAGGATCATATAGTGATTTCATAAGTAAAGTACATCTCGACATCCGGATGGATAATTCCCGGGTATATACTTCCGATCTCCGGCACTTCGTTCCGGCGGTCGGACAGATGAACGAGTCGGTCAATTTTACAGGTAAGGTATCCGGGACGGTAGCTGAAATGAGAGGCCGGGATATCACTATTTCCTATGGAAATGAAACAAAGATAGATTGCGATTTCGACCTGTCGGGTCTGCCGGATTTCAGTAATTCATTCATATACCTTGGCATCAATCAGCTGACAACCAGGGCTTCAGACCTCAGCAGATTAAAACTTCCAGGAACAGGATCCCTCAGATTACCCGATTACATCGAAAAAATGGGAACTATTGCATTCACTGGCAGCTTTACCGGATTCACAACCGATTTTGTCGCCTATGGAAAGCTCACGTCTGAAGCAGGAAATATAAATACCGACATTTCACTCAGGCCTGAGGGGAACAACCGGTTCAAGATCAATGGACTTGTTACAGGCAACAGCATAGCCCTCGGAGAGATCACAGGTAAAAAAGATCTGCTGGGTGATCTGAGCATGAACGCAGATGTTGATCTTTATGCATATTCATTCAAAAAATTCTCAGGTGAGATAAATGGTCTTATCGACAGTGTTGAGATAAACAAATACAAGTACAGGAAGATCTCCCTGAATGGTATTATCAACGACAAGACCTGGGATGGCAGTATCAAGGTGGCAGACGATAATATCAGACTCGACCTGCTGGGTATGCTGAACTTCAACAGCGAACTGCCGGAATTTGATTTCACACTTAATCTGGCAAAGGCCGATCTGTATAAACTTCATCTTGACAAATCAGATACGACAGCATCGGCCTCTATGCTCATTACTGCAAATTTCAAAGGTAACAGTACTGAAAATCTGGCCGGGGAAGTAAAGCTTCTCAATTCAAATATAATTAAATACGGAAATACCCTCGACCTGTATGATTTCTCGGTAAGAGCCTGGTCCAGGGAAGGAGTGCCTGTCATCAGTCTGCGGACAGACTATGCTGATGCAGACATAACCGGGTATTTCAATCTTCGCGGAATCAGGTCCTTCATCGGATCTTCTCTAAGCAACCTAATGCCTTCATACCACCAGATACCCGGAGAAACTGTTTCATTTGCAAAGGGAAAACTCGGATTCAGTGTGAATTTCCGTAATACTGATAAAATAAATGAATTCTTCCGGACAGGGCTTTTACTGGCAGATAAAAGCTCAATCCAGGGCGAGATAACTGCCGACACCACAGGAGTTCTGAAAATGATGTCGAAGAACCTTACAATCCGGGGCAATACCTTCAATGACCTGGTTATTGACGCCAGTCTGAACACAAAAGCTCTTACTGCCGATCTGAGAAGTTCATCACTGAATTTCCTGGGGCAATCATCACTGAAGGGATTTTCAGCGGACTTTGATGTAAGACCAGATAATTTCATATTCAATTTATCATGGGGAAACAATGATCCTGCGATCGCAAATCGCGGAAGTTTTACTGCAAGAGGGATGTCAATTGAGGGATTGGAGAACATATCCGGCCCGGTTTTGATGGTTGACATAGCCTCATCCGACATTTACAGCCGTAATAATTTATGGAAGATCGCTCATTCCACTGTTTTCCTTGATTCTAACCGGGTGAATATAAACAAGCTTCTGATAAGCAATGAAAACAGTTATTATCTGGTTGATGGAACATTGTCAGAAAACAAAGAGGACACCCTTAATATCGAATTTAAAAGCATTGATATCTCACCCCTGAACAGTATTATTACAAGGAAAGAGGACACAGATGCCTTATCTCCTGATATCAAAGGAGAACTGAACGGTAAAGTACTGCTTACAGATTTCTATCATAGTCCTCTGATAGAAGGCTTTCTTAAGATCAATGGTTTTTCAATTCTTGGAAGTGAGTACGGAACTCTTTCACTTAATTCGGCATGGAGCAATGAACGGAAACTTGCTCTAATAAGGGCAGATAATAATCTGAATGGCAAGAAAATGATCAGTGTTGACGGATATTACAATCCTGAGCTGCGTAAACTGGATCTGACAGCCCTTGCTGAAAAGCTGCCCGTTGAAGCCCTGAATCCTTTATTGAGTTCTTTCGCATCAGGTATAACAGGACTCGCATCAGGTAAAGTAAGACTTTCAGGGGAAATAAATAAGCTTGGTCTGAAAGGTTCACTGCTGGCTGAGAACGCTTACATGAAAATTGATTATCTCCAGACAAGGTACAGGGTGAATGATTCGGTAAGGTTTGACAAAAACGATATAATCTTCAGAAATTTAAAGCTTGCGGATGAAAGAGGAAATCCTGCGATACTTAACGGGAAGGTCACACATAATCACTTCAAGGATTTCAATGCCGATCTTAGTGTTAACTTTACCGATTGTATGGTTTTAAATACAAGACCCAAAGACAATGAGGATTTCTACGGAACCGCCTATGGGACAGGTATTGCTACATTAAAAACAGGTCCGAACCTGCTCTCATTTGATATTTCAGCAAAAACCGGCAGAAATACAAGGTTTTACATGCCGCTTAACACGAGTGAGACAGTCTCTGATTATTCTTTTGTGACATTTGTCCAACCCGATACATCAGCAACATCTCAGTCACAGAGTGTAAATAAAATCCATTTCCAACCGGTATCAACGGGTATTGAACTGAATTTCGATCTGGAAGTTACTCCTGATGCCGAGATACAGCTTATTTTCGACGAGAAGGTGGGCGATGTGATGAAGGGAAGAGGATCAGGCAACCTTAATATTAATCTTGACAGGAAGGGTAATCTCGGCATTTCAGGAGATTATATAATTGAGAACGGAGATTATCTCTTTACCCTCGGCAACGTGCTGAACAAACCCTTCAGCGTTGAAAATGGCGGGAAGGTGACCTTCAGCGGTGACGTTGATAATGCAGAGATCGACATAAA
>CAYPHL010000025.1:7802-34422 GCA_964410385.1 uncultured Rikenellaceae bacterium
TGTCCCAACATATTGAGTGGTCGATAAGCCTTTTCACACATCCTCTAAAGCCGCGGTTAATAAAAAGAATATCTTTGTTATAAACCGCATATAATACAATCGGGTATAAATACGTTTTTTAATATATTCGCACGGTAAAATAAAGTTGAAGAATTAATTTAAACGGAACTAAATAAATTAAGATGGGATTTTTACAGTTTATAATGCAGGATGTGAATCTTCCTGCCGAGCCGGTAGCCGCAGATACTCACATGACGCTTCTGGATTTTGCTTTTAAGGGCGGATGGGTGATGATACCCATTGTATTATTATCTTTTGTGGCTGCTTATATTTTCATTGAGAGATATTATGTAATAAGGAAAGCAAGCAGGCAGGATCAGAATTTCATGAACAGGATCAAGGATTATATACACGACGGAAGGATCGATGCTGCCCTGGCGCTTTGCAGATCAACAGACAGTCCGTCAGCACGCATGATAGAAAAAGGCATAAACAGGCTCGGAAGACCTTTACAGGATATAAGTACAGCTATAGAGAATGCCGGTAAGCTCGAAATTTCAAAGCTTGAAAAGAGCTTTCCTACACTGGCAACAATAACAGGTGCTGAACCGATGCTCGGATTCCTTGGGACAGTTATAGGTATGGTCCAGTCATTTTATGCTATGGCTCAGGCCGGAAATAATATAGAGGTTTCCCTCCTCTCCGACGGTATTTATACCGCCCTCATCACCACCGTTGCAGGTCTTATTGTCGGTATACTGGGTTACTTTGCATATAACACCCTCGTCGTTAAGGTCGAGAGGGTTGTATTTAATATGGAAGCCACAGTCACCGAATTTATGGATATTTTGAACGAACCCGTTAAATAAGAAAGAAATGGCTTTATCTCAAAGAAACAAGATAAGCATCAACTTTTCATCAACGGGGATGACAGATGTGGTTTTCAATCTGCTTATATTTTTTATGCTTACTTCCACTCTCGTTCATCCTACGGCTCTGAAACTGCTGCTGCCAAAGGGTTCCACCCAGACATCAGCCAAGCCCCAGACCACCGTGTCAATCACAGCCGATCAAAGGTTTTATGTTGAACAACAAGCCGTTACTCTTGACCAGCTCGAAGCGGTTCTGAAGCAAAAGCTTGGAAGCAACCCCGATACTTATATCTCTCTTCATGCTGATAAGACAGTACCGTTCGAAAGTGTTGTGCAGGTTTTAAATATTGCCCAGGCAAATAATTATAAATTGATAATTGCAACTACACCCAAATAACGATCTGTACAATATTCCTTCGGAGAAAGAAAAAGGAATAATTGGTACAATAGTAATACATGCTGTTATACTTGTATTACTTATTGTACTGGGATTTTCGGTTCCCCCGCCTCCGGAGACTGAGGAAGGGATCCTTGTAAATTTCGGCACAGATGAAACAGGGTTTGGTATGATAGAGCCGTCTCCTCCCCCGAGCCGTGAGGAGGCTTCCGTACCTCTTCCGTCAGAGTCGACCATAACTGCCAGAGAGGAGCCTCTTCTTACCCAGGATACTGAAGAAGCCCCGGAAGTAAAGAAAGTAGATCCCGAGGCTGAAAAAAGACGGATTGAACAGGCTGAAGCAGAAAAGCGACGACGTGCGGAGCTGGAGGCAGAACGTATAAGAAAGGAACAGGAAGAAATAGAAAGAAAAAGGATTGAAGCCGAACAGAAACGGCAGGCCGATATAATGAACCGGACTAAAGATGCACTGGCAGGATCCAAAAATGCGGGTACGACATCCACAAGTGAAGGAGTGGCAGGAGGACAAGGGAACCAGGGATCACCGGGCGGATCACCGGAATCAAAGAACAGAGGTGAGGGAAGCGGACTCGGTAACAAAGGAATATCTTACGATCTTGCAGGCAGAGGAGTACAACGTCTTCCCCTCCCCGAATATAACTACCAGGGCGAAGGAAGAGTAGTTGTGGAAGTAAGTGTCGACCGGTCAGGAAAGGTAACTCAGGCTGTTCCCGGGGTGAAAGGATCTAACACACTTGATGAATATCTTCTGAAAGTCGCTAAAGAGGCAGCTCTTAAAGCCCAGTTTGATGTTAAAAATGACGCTCCTTTCATCCAGAAAGGAACAATAACCTATAATTTTATCCTGAAGTAAAGGTCAATCCTGTCTGCTGAATGCCTCCTTCACTGCAACTGATAAATTATCCAGCAGGTTGACATCCTTTACGATGTAATCGAATATACCCTTGCGTGCAAATTCGAGAACCAGCTCTCCTTTTTCCTGACCCGACAACAAAATAACAGGGATCTGTGGTTTTATCTCCCGTATCTTTTCAAATATCTGCATCCCGTTCTCAAACATAAGGCTCCGGCCTGTAAACAAATAGTCAAGTATTATGAGACCGGGACTTTTATCGAGAGCATCCAGACAATCTTCACCTGTTTCAAAGGCCTCAACAATATAATCCTCTGTATTAAATCTGTTTATGACCAGGGTGTTTATGAATGGATCATCATCAACAACAAAGATCAGCTTCTTTTTATCCATCTCTGATTCAGTAAGAAAGAATTGTAATAAAGATACTTAAAATAATCTTTAATCTGCTTAATTCATAAAGGTTCATTAAAGCAAAAATGGCCTACCATGCAAAAAGGGGAAATGGTTTCATCATTTCGATAACATAATTTCCGATTTCAGCAATTACTGATTCGTTTTCAATATCTGATATCACCTCATCTATGAGATCAACAATCACAGGCATATGTTCTTCAGTCAGTCCTCTTGTGGTAATTGCCGGTGTTCCCACTCTCAGTCCGGATGTCAGGAAAGGAGACCTGGTATCGAAGGGCACCATGTTCTTGTTAACAGTAATATGAGCCCTGACCAGAGCATTTTCTGCTTTCTTCCCCGATATTTCAGGGAACTTGGTTCTGAGGTCGATCAGCAGCAGGTGGTTATCGGTACCGCCCGAGATTACTTTATAACCCCTGTTGATGAATGCTTCTGCCATGACGGCCGCATTCTGCTTAACTCTTTTCTGGTATTCTTTGAATTTCGGATCGAGGGCTTCGCTGAACGAAACGGCTTTGGATGCAATCACATGTTCCAGGGGTCCTCCCTGTACTCCGGGAAATACAGCAGAGTTTAAAAGAGACGACATCATCCTGACTTCTCCTTTGGGAGTGGTTATTCCCCACGGATTTACAAAATCCCTGCCCATAAGGATTATTCCTCCTCTCGGACCTCTGAGGGTTTTATGTGTTGTTGAGGTGACAATGTGAGCATATTTCAGGGGATTCTTAAGAAGTCCGGCAGCTATAAGTCCTGCCGGATGTGCCATATCTATCATCAGTATAGCTCCGGTCTGATCGGCTATCCTCCTCATTCTTTCATAATCCCATTCCCGTGAATATGCTGAAGCTCCACCAATAATCATTTTCGGTTTTTCTTTCAGGGCTATTTCTTCCATCATGTCGTAATCGACAATTCCCGTATCTTCCTTTACCCCATAGGCCACCGGCCTGTACAGAAGACCCGATGAATTTACCGGGGATCCGTGTGAAAGATGTCCGCCATGTGCAAGGTTAAGGCCCATAAATGTATCTCCCGGTTTGAGAACGGTCATAAAAACAGCCATATTGGCCTGAGCTCCTGAATGAGGCTGCACATTTGCATATTCCGCATCATAGAGCTGTTTGACCCTGTCAATGGCAATCTGTTCAGATTCATCAACGATTTCACATCCTCCGTAATATCTGTACCCCGGATAACCTTCTGCATATTTATTTGTAAGTACAGATCCCATGGCTTCCAGAACCTGCTGACTTACAAAATTCTCCGATGCAATTAGCTCAATGCCATTCAGCTGACGCTGGCGCTCTCTTTCAATAATGTCAAAAATCAATGTATCCCTGTTCATATTATAATGATTTAATGTCTATTCTCCTGAAAACTGAACCAGTAACTCCCTGTAAGTTGTAAATATCCGGGATTTTGATATGAATCCCACATAATATCCGTTATCCAGTACCGGGAGATTCCATGCCCCGGTCTTCCTGAAGGTTTCCATAACTGTCTCGATATTCTCCTCTTTATCTATATATGACGGAGGAATTGTCATTAGATCCTTTACAAAAGTAGTCTGGTACAGATCGGTATTGAACATGATCTCCCTCACATCATCGAGTGAGACTACTCCTTCAAGAATATTGTAATTGTCAACAACAGGGAAAAGGTTACGTCTGGACCTCGAAATAGCCTGTACAAGATCACCCAGTGTATCACCAGGCTTCACCTTGACAAGATCTAGTTCAATATCTTTCTTCCAGTCCATCATAGTCATCACCGCCTTATCCTTGTCGTGGGTTATCAGTTCCCCTCTTTCCGCAAGCTGGACATGGTAAATTGAGTGTGGTTCGAAGCTTCTGACCGTTATATACGAGACTGTGGATGTAATTATAAGAGGTATCAGAAGGTCATAACCTCCGGTAATTTCAGCTATAAGAAATATTGATGTAAGCGGTGCGTGCATCACACCGGCCATCATACCTGCCATTCCCACCAGAACGAACCTGTTGTCAGCAAGGTCAACCTTAAAGAGCTTGTTCAGAATGTCGGAAATGAGGTACCCGTTTATACCCCCGATGAATAATGTCGGAGCAAAAATCCCCCCTACCCCGCCTCCGCCATTTGTAACACTCGAAGCGACGACCTTTAATAAAACCAGACCTGCCATGAACAGGGCTATAATAAGATAATTATCCTGAAGCGAGCTGATAATTGTATTACCAAACACTGCCCCGGTATCTCCGTTCAGGAAAAGCATTATTGTATCATAACCTTCTCCGTAAAACGGGGGGAAGATGAATATGAGGATCCCAAGTATTGCCCCTCCTATTATAAGCCGGATGTAAATATTCCTGATCTTTTCGAATTTACTTTCAATAAACAGGGTCGTTCTTGAGAAGTAAAGGGATAAGATTCCTGACCCGACTCCCAGAAAAAGATACCAGGGGATATTTCTTATATTAAACGCTTCCGTTATTGTAAATGAAAAAAGAACCTCATCTCCCATCAGGAAATATGTGGTTGTGGCAGCTGTTACCGAGGATATCAGAAGGGGTACGATAGATGACATTGTAAGATCGAGCATCAGAATCTCGATCGTAAAAACTATCCCTGCAATCGGGGCATTAAAGATCCCTGCAATTGCTCCTGCAGCCCCGCATCCGATAAGAAGTGTTATGCTTTTGTAATTCAGTTTGAAGAATTTCCCGATCGCTGATCCAATTGAAGAGCCGGTAAGGACAACAGGCGCCTCAGCACCAACCGATCCGCCGAAACCGATTGTGATCGTTGAAGCTATTACAGATGTCCAGGTGTTATGAGGCTTTAGCAGACTTTTCTTCTTTGAAATTGCATACAGAACCCTGCTTACTCCATGTCCGATGTTATCCTTTACAATATATTTAACAAATAGTAAGGTTATGAACATTCCTGCCAGGGGAAGAGCCAGATAGAGATAACTCCCGGATTCCATATTAATACCCTTTGAAAGGAAACGATGGGTGTAATGGATCCCGTTCTTAAGTATAATGGCAGAGACAGCACTCAGAAGACCTACTGCCAGACTGAGTACATAAATTAGATTTACCTGTTCTGTATCCTCGGCTTCAGGATGAAATATCTTTCTTAAAAACCTGATCTTTGCCATAATTATGCAAATATAAAAACATTACCAGAGCTTTTCCGTTTTTTAAGTAAGTTTGTCCCATAACCTGTAAAACAGACTGCATCCAATATACAATGACCAGGTCAGGATTAATAGCTTCAGCACTTTTGTCGGTACTTTGTTTCAGGGCTGGCGGGCAGACAGATTCTATAAGACCTCTGGCCCCTGTTCTTGATTTTGTTACTGTAAACCAACCGACTGGTAATGTTGAGATCTTCTGGCAGCCCAGCAGTTCCCCGGATGTGGCAGGATATGTGATCTATCTGTACAATAATAATGAAGGATACGTCCTTGATACGTTGAAATCTCCGGACGCGACATATTACTTACGGACAGGTTCCGGAACTTCATACTACAGCGAATCCTTTGTTATAGCCGCTCTGGATACTGCAGGTAACATAAGTCCACTTTCAAATTCCCTCAACACAATCTATGCGGAGACAGAAATTGATTCCTGCAATAAAAAGCTGGTCATTAAATGGAACAGTTATAAGAGTAATCCCGTCCGGGTCAGTAAATACCTGATACTTGTTTCTGCAGACGGATCTCAATTCTCGGTTGCAGGGGAAGTGTCACCCGAAACCAATACATTAATAATTGATGATTTTGAATCAGATACCCGCTATTGCTTTATCGTAAGGGCCCTTCTGGATAATGAAAAAGTATCAGGGTCAAACAGCGATTGCCTGGTGACAAAAATGGAACGACCTCCGGAATGGATCAATGCTGATTATGCTACCGTGAATAATGATAATAAAATTGAACTTTCATTCCATATTGATCCGTTGTCTGAAATAAAGATATTCAGGCTCGAGAGAAAAACCGGTAAAACTGGTAACTTCAGCCAGATCGCTCAGTTTACAATTTCTACTCCATCCATTTCGTATATTGATAATAATGCCGACATCAGTGAGATCAATTATTACAGGCTGGCAGCACTCAATAATTGCGGCATACCGGTAACCTGGTCGAATCCTTCCGCAAATATCGTGCTTGCCTGTGATCAGAACGGTGATGAAATAAGGTTGGCATGGAATTCATACCGCGGATGGACGGGAGGCATCAGTTCCTACAAGTTATTTACAAATACAGGTGACGGTTTTAAAGAAATTGAAACCATATCTCCGGATGATACATTATTCATAATTAAATACTCGGATATAATGTATGATGTAACCGGTAATGAAGTCTGTTTTATGGTGAAGGCCTCCGAGGTATCAAATCCTTATACTGATCCCGGGGAAAGCAGTTCTCCGGCAGTCTGTATCCCGGCCTCAGTTGTAATAACAGTTCCTGATATATTCACACCTGATGGTAACGGGATAAATGATCTGTTTTCACCTGTACTATCCTTCACACCCGATGAATATTATCTTCTGATAACCGATCTGCGCCGCAGGAAAGTATTTGAATCAAGGAATTTTAATAATAAATGGGATGGACGGATTAACGGATCTTCATTACCCGGAGGAGTTTATCTCTGGTTGCTTGAGACAAGGGCTCCGGGAGGAGAAAAAATAACGAGATCAGGAACGGTCACAATTGTATTCAACAGGTGAAAAACCCGGCTTTGACCTTCTCTTCGCTGAACTGAAAATTCAATGAATAAAGCTATATTTGCATCTTCAGGAGAAAGTACCGAATTGATTTATGGGGAACAAGGATTTTTTTGATGAAGAGGATAAAAACCGTATTCAGGCTGAATACGATTCCCTTGTTAATAATCTGCTGAGATGTAACAAGCCCGGAGACAGGGAGCTTATCGATAAGGCTTTCAGGATTGCCAATGAAGCACACTGGAATATGCGCCGTAAATCAGGCGTACCTTATATACTTCACCCTATCGCCGTTGCAAAAATAGTGAACCAGGAAATAGGACTCGGAGCCAGGTCGATAGCAACTTCCCTTTTGCATGATGTTGTTGAAGATACTGATTATACTCTCGACGATGTTAAAAGGGATTTCAATCCGAAGATAGCTTCACTTATCGACGGTCTTACAAAAATATCAGGTACATACAACAAGCAGGCATCATCTTCGATGCAGGCTGAGAATTTCAGAAAGATGCTGCTGACACTTTCTGATGATATGAGGGTGATACTCATTAAGATAGCCGACAGGCTTCACAATATGAGGACTCTCGATTCAATGCCGGAGCATAAGAAGATGAAAATCGCAGGAGAAACAATATTCTTATATGCCCCGCTTGCGCAACGACTTGGCCTGTTTTCAATAAAAAGCGAGCTGGAGGATCTGAGCTTTAAATTCCGTCAGCCCCAGATCTATGAAGAAATAGCTTCCAAGCTGAAGCACAGTGAAAAGAAGTATTATGCACTTATAAATAAGTTCTCACTCCCAATTATTGAAAAGCTTACCTCTGCAGGCTATAAATTCGATATTAACGGGCGCCCGAAATCCATATTCTCGATATGGAAGAAAATGCAATCGAAAAATGTGCCTTTTGAGGAGATATATGATGTTCTTGCTGTCAGAATTGTCTTTGATCCTGCACCTGAAATATCCGAAAAAACACAATGCTGGAATATATATTCAATAATAACCGATACTTACCTGCCAAAGCCTGACAGACTACGTGACTGGATAAGCAGGCCAAAACCAAACGGTTATGAAGCTCTTCACCTTACTGTCATGGGCCCTGAGGGGAAATGGGTCGAGGTCCAGATAAGAAGCAGAAGAATGGATGAGATTGCCGAAAGAGGATATGCAGCACACTGGAAGTATAAGGGAGATACCGCCCAGGAAAGTGAGCTCGATAAATGGATAAAAAAGATCAGGGTTATGCTTGAGAATCCCCTGGAAGATCCTATTGAGTTCCTTGATGAGTTCAAGATGAACCTGTTTTCATCGGAAATAATGGTATTTACCCCGAAAGGCACTCTTGTCAGCCTTCCGAAGGGAGCATCAGCCCTGGATTTCGCATATGAAATACATTCGGAAATAGGCAATAAAGCAATAGGCGCAAAAATAAATTACAAGCTCAATCCGCTGAATACAATACTTATGAGCGGCGACCAGGTTGAGATCATCACTTCAGATATTGCAAAACCTGAAAAGGAATGGCTTTCATTTGTAAGAACAGCAAGAGCCAAGGAAGCCATAAAAGGTGCCCTGAAAACAGAAACTGTCAGCAGGATCCAGAAAGGAATGGAAATGCTCGAAACACGGCTGAGGGAACTGGAAGTATCCCCGAATGCAGAGATCCTGAAAAAACTGCTTCTAGCCTACGACGTGCCAAATAAGGATGAACTCTATTCCGGGATTGAACTTGGACTGATAAATCTGGATAATCTTAAAAAGATACTCCGGAAAAACGAATCAAAAAGTTTAATTAAATACTGGGACCTCAAGTTCATCGGCCTCAGGAAGGAACCAAAAGATGCTGAGGTTAAGGCAGAGGCTGACGCTGAGGCTAATACCGGGAAAAAGAAACAGGATGCCAGAACCCCGTTCCTTTTGCGCGAGGATGTCCGAAACGCTGAACAATCATATGAGATAGCCGGCTGTTGCAAACCAATACCCGGAGATGATGTGACAGGCTACAGATCGCCCGAAGGCAAAATAATAATTCACAAACCAACCTGCCCTACAGCTATAAGACTGAGTTCCAACGAAGGGAACAGGATAATTGCTGTTAAATGGGCAATCCATAAGCTTATTTCATTTATCGCACGGATTAGTATTACAGGTATTGACAGGATCGGAATAGTAAATGAAATTACAAATATTATTTCTTCAGAGCTTAAGGTAAATATGACAAGCATTAATATCACTGTCAGCAATGGGATCTTTGAAGGGACAATCGACCTGTTCGTCCATCATACTAAAGACCTTAACAACCTTATACTGAAAATATCCAATATAAAGGGGGTAGAAAGCATTAAAAGAGTCGAAGATTTTTCCAGGTAATTTTCCCGGACCTTCCGATATTTTGTTCAAAGTTTAAAAATCAATACTTTTGCTATTTTAAATTAGACCAAATATGATTAGTGATGACATTAAAGCAACTGTAAAGAAGATCTTCACTGAATATCTCGAAAAGAAGGAACACCGTAAAACCCCGGAAAGATTTGCCATTCTTGATGAGATATATTCAAGGGAAGGTCATTTCGATATTGAGACCCTGTATATTTCAATGAAGAACAAGAATTACAGGGTCAGCAGGGCTACATTATACAATACAATTGAACTGTTGCTTGACTGTAATCTTGTTGTCAGGCACCAGTTCGGGAAGAACATTGCCCAGTTTGAAAGAGCATATCAGTGTGGTCAGCATGATCATCTTATCGATACCGAAAGCGGGAAAGTTATTGAATTCTGTGATCCCCGGATCGATGAAATAATAAAAAGTGCCTGTGAGCTGAATAATTTCGAGCCCTTATATCATTCCCTGTATATTTACGGAAACCTTAAAAAGAAATAAAAGATCTTTTTTATCAGGTTAAGATACGGTATCAGAAAGCATAGCCGAAACTAAAGCCAAATGGTACGCTTACACTGGCTCTGTCTTTGAAAGAATCTGTATCCCAGTCAGTGCCGGTGATTTCCCATTTTCTTGAAACGAACCCGAGCCCCGTAAAGATGTCAAGGGTAAATCCTCCGGAAGTGATCATCTGATAACCAAATAACCCATTTATGTTAAGCTTCGCTGCAGCAATTTTTTGTGCTTCATCATTTTTATTCCTGATATTGGCAGACGCATAAGAAACATGCGGGCCTATGTAAAATCCTTCAGGAGCTGAAAGGTCGCGGCTCAGGAAGTACTTGTACCATCCCTGGAACCGGAAACCGCTGGTTTTAATCCCTGAGATTTCAGCCTCCTCTTCATCAGAGGTCAGATCATCAAGATTTACAAGAACGCTCGGACCGATAAATCCAACTCCAAGCTGTACTGAAGATTTTTCTGAAACAACAGTTTCGAAAAGCGCTTTATATTCGCCTGTGAGAGGAAGTACAACCAACCAGAAGGGTCCTCCCAGTGCTGAAAGCGGGTTTGTTTTAATCGTATACCTGAATTCCTTTTCAACAGGTTTGTTTTGTGAAAAAGCAGGATTTGTAACAAACAACATAGCTAAAGCCAGGATTGTTAAATACTTGATTTTTTTCATTGACTGAGAATTGTTAATAATAAATTTTATCAGAACAGACGCATAAATTTAATACAAAATCAACAATTTAACAAATAACCAGTTAAATACTTGATTTCTTTTAATGATTTCAATAAATAAAGCTGATTCCGGTACCATTTATTAACATTAAATAAATGAAAGGTAGCCGGTATAATTTTTTTTGTAACTTGTGATCAGTTTTACTGTAATTGATATTTATATAATATGAACATTGACATACTGTTAGGCCTTCAATGGGGCGATGAGGGCAAGGGGAAGATTGTGGATGCCATAAGTCCTGGTTATGATATAATTGCCAGGTTTCAGGGCGGTCCGAATGCCGGACATTCGCTCGAATTCCATAATGTCAAACATGTTCTGCATCTGATTCCTTCGGGAATCTTTCATCGCAGTAAGATGAATATTATCGGCAATGGAGTAGTAATTGATCCTGCGGTATTCAGGAAAGAGGTTGAAAACCTTGGTTTATCAATCGAAGAACTGACGGAGAGGCTTGTAATTTCAACTCGCGCAAACCTTATATTACCCGGTCACAGGATACTTGATGCTGCCTATGAACACAGCAAGGGAAATACAAAGATAGGATCAACTCTTAAAGGAATTGGTCCGGCTTATACCGATAAAGCGGGAAGGAACGGATTGCGTGCAGGGGAAATACTGAAAACCTGTTTCAGGGATATGTACAATGAAAGGCTGAAGGATCATCTGGCAATACTCAGGTCTTATGATTTCAGGTTTGATATTTCGGAATATGAAGCCGGATGGTTTGAAGGAATTGAAATGATGAAGAAGTTCAGGATCGTAAATACCGAATATCTGATTAATAATCTTATCTCTCATGGTAAAAGGATGCTTGCTGAAGGCGCCCAGGGGACAATGCTGGATATAGATTTCGGATCATATCCCTTTGTAACTTCATCTAATACAATCTCGGCAGGGGCATGTACCGGACTGGGGATATCTCCAAAGCAGGTGGGTGAAATCTTCGGAATTTTTAAGGCATATTGTACAAGGGTTGGAAGCGGACCTTTCCCAACCGAACTTAATGATCAGACAGGTAAGATCTTAAGAGAGAGAGGGCATGAGTTCGGTTCAACTACCGGACGCCCCAGGAGATGCGGGTGGCTTGATCTTCCGGCTCTCAAATATGCTATAATGATAAATGGTGTGACAAAACTATTTATGACAAAAAGTGATGTCATGTCCGGTTTTGATAATGTAAAAGTTTGTACTTCATACATCTCAGGCGGGAAAAAATGCGAAGAGATCCCGTTCGGCAGTGATGATTTTGAACCGGTTTATACAGATATGCCCGGATGGAAGGAGGACATTTCCCGCATCAGGGAATTCGATGATCTTCCTGTCAACCTCAGGAACTATATCAGATTCGTTGAGGAACAAACAGGAGTACCTGTTACAATGGTATCCGTAGGCCCCGACCGTGAAGAAACCATTTTCAGGGGATAGAACCTGATTATTATCTTCTTACATATATCCAGGATTCCATTTCTACAGTATCCTGGAATTGAGCCACACGTGAAATGGCTCTCCTCACACTTTCATGCGATTCAGCCGATACCAGAGAAAACCTGCTGTTTTCTTTCTGAATTATCTTTGCATCATAACCCCTGTTCCGGTAATCCTCTGCACACGCTTCGGCATATTCGGGAGTAATAAAGCTTCCTACAATTATATTATACCGCGATTCAAGTTCCAACTGCCTCTCTTCTGCCATCCTCATTGAATCAAGTCGCGCATTCTCAATAACAAGCAGGCTGTCATTCACATGTTTTATGGAATCTGCTACCCTTATACTGTCCTGCCTGGCCTGCCATTCGGCCATCATTCTGTCTTTTTTGCCAAACAGCTTCTTCTCTTTGAAAAATTTACATGAAGATGCCATCGCAATTATCATAATAAGAAAAATTGCCGTGAGATGTCTCATAATTTTAGAATAATGATTTAATAAATTGCCTTCCACTAATTTATGATCAAAGATAAAAATTATTGTTCAGCTAAACAAAAACTTATAAAATTGTTTTTACACATTAGTTATAATGTATTTTGTATATTAGACATCTCAAAAGTGTTAATAATAAAAACCATTTAGAATGAAATCTATAATCCAGTTCTTCGAAGAGAGTGTTGAAAAATTTGACAGTAATGTATACTTATGGGAAAAGACCCAGGATAAATATGAAGGCACGACTTATGGTGAGACCAGGAAACAGGTCTGTGAATTTGCTGCAGGGCTTATCAATCTTGGCATCAAAAAAGGAGACAGGCTGAGCCTTCTTTCTGAAGGCCGCAATTCATGGGTTATAGGTGAACTCGGGATCCTGTATGCAGGAGCAGTCAATGTTCCCCTTTCAACAAAACTCAATCCCGAAGAACTGAGGTTCCGTCTGGATCATTCAGAATCAAGGATTTTACTTGTTTCGACATTACAATATACAAAAATCAAACAGATATTAAAAGAATGTAAAACCCTTGAAAAAGTAATTCATTTTGATACCCAGGAGGAGTATGAGCCAGATGAAATACATTTTAATGAAGTGAGAAAGCAGGGAAGGGAGTGGCTTGAGTCACCAATGAACATGCTCAAATTCGAGGAGATATATAAAAATATTAAACCTTCCGATTTTGCAAATATATGTTATACATCCGGTACAACTGCCGATCCGAAAGGTATCATCCTTACTCACGGGAATTACATCACAAATGTTTATCAGTCATATAGTCTGATGGATATTCCCTCCTTCTACAAAACACTGCTCATACTGCCATGGGATCATTCCTTCGGACATACATGCGGAATATTTGCTTTCATGGGAAGGGGAGCCAGCATTGCTTCGGTAAAGGCAGGAAGGACACAAATGGAAACGCTCAGAAATCTTCCCGTCTGCCTCAGGGAAATAAAACCCAACCTGCTGATGAGCGTACCGGCGATAGCAAAAAATTTCCGGAAGAATATAGAAAAAGGTATCAAGGAAAAGGGGAAATTCACAGAAATGCTTTTTAATCATGCACTTAAAATCTCATATTCATATAATAAGGAAGGCTGGAACAAAGGTCAGGGATTACAGAAGCTGAAGAAACCTCTTCTTAACCTGTATGATAAGATATTGTTCAGTAAGATCCGTGAGGCTTACGGCGGAGAGCTCGACTATTTCATCGGGGGCGGTGCCCTGCTGGAAATTGAGCTGCAAAGGTTCTTTTATGCACTTGGGATCCCCATGTACCAGGGTTATGGATTATCCGAAGCATCCCCTGTCATATCATCAAACTCCTCTTCACGTCATAAGCTTGGTTCGTCAGGCGTGCTGGTAAACAATATGGATCTGAAAATCTGTGATGAAGACGGGAAGGAGCTTCCCACGGGTCAGTCCGGAGAAATAGTTATACGCGGAGGTAATGTAATGCATGGTTACTGGAAGAACGATGCTGCAACTAGGGAAACCATTAAGGACGGCTGGCTGTATACTGGTGATATGGGATATATGACTGAGGATGGTTTCCTGTATGTGCTCGGACGTTTTAAAAGCCTGCTGATAGCAGACGACGGGGAAAAATTCAGTCCTGAAGGAATTGAGGAAGCTATCTCCGAGCAATCGAAATATATCGATCAGTGCATGCTTTATAATAATCAGAAGCCATATACTGTAGCACTGATAGTCCCGAATCAGCATACCCTTAAACTATACCTCGAGGAGAAAAATCTTACTGCCGATACTGAAGAAGGCAGGCGTGCAGTGCTGACACTGCTTGAAAATGAGGTAAATGAATACAGGTCGAACGGTAAATTCGGCAGAATGTTCCCCCAGAGATGGCTGCCGGTCGCTATTGCAATCCTCGAAGAAGGATTTACTGAAGAAAACGGATTGATGAACTCTACTATGAAGATTGTCAGAGGAAAGATAATGATAAGATATAATGAACTTATTGAATTCCTTTACACACCTGAAGCCAAGGATGTCACAAATGAAAGGAATCTTGAGGAGGTTGAAAAGATGAAGCTCGGCTAAACACTGCTTTTATTCGTAATTAACATAAATGGAACTTTTTGATGCTCATTAAAATTTATTATACATTTGCCGCGGATTCCGTGTCAAAAAAAATAACAAATGAGTGTTCTTAAAGGATTGAAGCCTGTTCCGGTATGGCATTACTTTGAAGAGATCTGCAGAATTCCGCGACTTTCGAAAAATGAATCACAAATAAGAGAGTATCTCCTCTCATTTGCCAGGGAAAATAAGCTTTCTGCAAAAGAAGATACTACAGGTAATATTCTTATTACAAGACCATCGCATCCTGATTTTAAGAACAGGAAGACAGTTGTCCTTCAAAGTCATATGGACATGGTTGGCGAAAAGAACGCCAATCATCCGCATGACTGGGTGAAAGATCCTATAATACCAACTGTTGACAAGGGCTGGGTAAGAGCAAATGGTACAACCCTGGGGGCTGATGACGGTATAGGGATCGCATCACAGATGGCAATACTTACTGACAAAGATCTCATGGCAGGTGAAATAGAGTGCCTGTTTACAATCGATGAAGAATCAGGTATGACCGGTGCCAAAAACCTTGAACCTGGTTTCTTTAAAGGAAGTATCCTGCTGAATCTTGACTCGGAGGATGAAGGGATATTATTTATAGGTTGTGCAGGTGGACTTGATACTGTCGGAACGATGCCGTTCAGAAGAGAGAGCCTGCCGGCAGGATCAGCTGCGTTTGAAATTTCTGTGACCGGTCTGCACGGTGGCCATTCCGGCGATGAGATCCATAAAGGTTATGGCAATTCAATCAAGATACTTGCAAGAATACTACGTGACCTGGGAGAAAAATATGACATCAGGCTGAGCAACTTCGACGGAGGAAATCTGCGTAATGCAATCCCCCGCGAAGCCTTTGCAACAATTGTCGTTAATGAATCATTCTCGCTGAGAATTCAAAACCGTATTTCTGAACTTCTGGATATATTCTCAAGGGAATTTGGGGATCTTGAAAGGGAGCTCCGTATAAGTTCGGTGAAAAGTACTCTTCCTGCATCCATTACAGACAGGAATAGTCAGGAAAACCTGCTTGAGATGCTTACCTGCTGTCCTCACGGAGTAATTGCCTGGTCGAAAGATATGGAAGATCTCGTTGAGACTTCAACTAATCTTGCATCCGTAAAATTCATTGAAGGAGAAAGGATCCGGATCGTAACAACACAAAGGAGTTCTGTGGATTCAGCAAAAAAGAATGCCGCATCACATGTGGCATCGTGCATGAAGCAGGCAGGTGCAGATGTTTTACATTCCGAGGGCTATCCGGGATGGACACCTGACATGAATTCGGAAATCCTCAGAATAACCCGTCAGTCGTACAGGAAACTTTTCGGAAAAGAACCGGCTGTGAAAGCAATACATGCCGGGCTTGAATGCGGACTGATTTATGAAAAGTTCAGTGGAATAGATATGATCTCTTTCGGACCTACTATCAGGGGTGCCCATACTCCGGAAGAGAAGATAGAGATCATTACTGCCACCATGTTCTGGGATCTCCTTATTGATGTTATAAACAATATACCTTCAGAAGACTGAGAAAGTGTTCTGTGATCCCCCAGCTTTCAGTCGAGGCTGAAAAAATCGTCTTTGCCTGCCGCACAAACAGGACACAAATAATCTTCGGGAAGATCACTGAAAGGTGTTCCCGGTTTTATCCCCGCATCGGGCTCTCCTTCTTCAGGATCATAAATATATCCGCAAATCTGACATTTGTATTTTTCCATGGATACTATTTCATGTTTTTTATCTTCACATATTTCAATTAAAACACCTCCTGAGGATTTGGGATGGAGGAAAGCGATATCCAGTCCTTCAGCTCCTTTTCTCGGTACCGTATCGATCAGGGTCACTCCGTTATCTTCAGCATGTTTCAGCTGATCTTCAATCTTTTTATATGCAAAAGCCAGATGGTGGATCCCCTCCCCCCTCTTTTCAATGAACCTGGCTATGGGCCCTTCCGGATCAGTTGATTCCAGTAACTCAATCTTTGTTGGTCCGACCAGAAAAAACGCAGTTCTTACTTTCTGATCGGCAATCTCCTCAATCTTATAGCATTTCAGACCAAATATCCTTTCGTAGAAATTAATTGCAGAATTGAGGTTTTTTACTGCAATACCAATATGTTCTATATGTGACGGAGTCATTGTTATTTATTTAACAGAAAACTGTCATCCCTAGAAAGGGAATTCAACGGGAGTCTCAATATCAGATTTTTCCTCAGCAGGCTTTTCCGCAGCCTGGTGAACCGGGTTGCCATCGACGAAAATAGCTTTATAAGGTTTGGTCGGGCATGCGAATTCGCAGTGACCGCATCCGATACAAATATTTACATTCGTTTCCGGGATAAGCAGATTCCCTTCATAGGGTATCATATAAACCGCCTTGGTAGGGCAGGATTCTGAACATGCTCCACAGGCTGTCTTTTCGGTCTTTACGATACAGTTATCCTTTATAAAATTCACTTTCCCAAGCTGTGTAAGCTTCTTGGCTTCCAGTACAAGCGGGCGGAGAGCATATGTCGGGCATACTTCCGTACACCTTGTACAATTATATGTACAAAAGCTTTTATGATAATCCATTACCGGAAGCATCATACCTTCAATACCATACTGAAGTATTGCGGGTATCAGCACTCCGTTCGGACAGGAAGTTATACAAAGCGAACACGCAGTACAGTCTTTCTTAAGATCGTCGATAGAACCGGCCCCTGGAGGACAGACAGGAGTGGTCCTGTTCTCAGGCACCGTCGAAGCATTCTGGGGAACAGGTGTCTTTTTATCCTGACCCTTAGCCAGCCCCGGTAGTCCAAGGATCATTGCAAGCGCGCCGGCAACAAACTTCCGTTTGTCAGGATCAACTACATGCTCTCTCTTTTTCAGCCTTACAATTCCGTAAGAAAGTGCTTTATCCGGACAGATCTTAATACAATTGAAGCAGTCGACACACCGGGAAACATCAACTTTCTGCTGAATGAAATCGATACAGGATGATTTACAGCCCACTGAGCACCTGCCGCACTTGGTGCATTTACTCTCATCAAACTTTATTCTTAACAGCGATACCTTTGAGAACAGCCCAAGCAATGTGCCTACGGGACAAATCATATTACAATACAGACGACCTTTCATAAAAGAAAGTAAACCGAATAGCAACATAAAAGCTGCAGGAATGGCATACGAAAGAAGCCTGAAGCCGGTTATTGTTATGTGACTGAGACTGTAATTGTCAAATTTTTCAAGGACCCATGCAAAGAAATTGTTGATTGTAATGACAACCGGCTTAATAAAATATGTCACACTGCGCCCGAATATGCTGTAGGGATCGAGAAGGGTCAGGAGCCATACTCCTCCTATAAGTGATATCGCCAATGTTAATGCCAGGATCGTATATCTTAATATGGTGAAAGGCCTTTTAAAGCCATACCTTCTGAATTTCTTCCTGATACGGCCGCCTAGCCTGCTGGAAATATCCTGAACTATACCGAGGGGACAGAGGAATGAACAATAGGTCCTGCCGGTAATAATTGTAAGAATGAGCACTGCTGCAAATCCTGCGGTTACAAGTGTACCAAGGTCATGAAACTTAAGAATGGATGGAACAAACTGAAGCGAAAGAAGTAAATTAATATATTTTGAAGGGATCAGATATTTAAAATCGGAAAATACAACTAAGAAACACAGGAAAATAAGGGCCGAAAAAAATATCCGGAAACTTCTCAGGAATGTAGATCTCATCAGGAATTACATTTTTATTCTCTTAATATTCAGCTGGTCTATTTCCATATTACCCAGACCCAGTTTATAAGCCATAGGTATATATTCAATTCTGGAGGTTTCAACGCCCAGCATTTTTGATGCTGCTGTATCTCCTGCCACCCAGTCGGTTGTTATGATTTGTGATTTCATCTGCACTACATCGGCTTTTGACACACCCTGGGGACCATGCTTTACCATAACATTATAACAGTCTATTATATTCAATGCAGGTTTTTTATGGAACAATGCATAATCGACTATGCACTGGTTCAGATTGTTTGCATGCCAGAAGCCCCTGTCCCATACAACTCCCATCATGTTCTTCAGACAACAGGTCATTCTTGTCGAATTATGATCCTTGAGTACAGGTACATTGATAAAAACATCCGTTTCCATTATCAGCTCGTGTACTTTGGTTTTCTTCAGTTTTATTCCTCCAGGAATTTCAACTTCCTGGTAATATTTCTCGGAGATTGCCGGTACGACTTTTGCTCCGGCGCTTTTTGCGGCTTTTTCTATACCTGAATTTTTATAACAGTTTACACCATTATCAATTGTATGATCAAAAACATAAACATCCTTTGCTCCGGCTTTCAAACAATGTTCAATTATCCTTTTAACCAGCAACGGATTTGTATTTGCCGCCAGTTCCGGTATAACATCCCATCCGATATTGGGTTTGACAACCACAGTCTGGCCTTTCCGGACGAAAGTACCCATACCTCCTAATTCCTGGATACCAAGATCAAACATAGCATCAGGATTTCCGCCCATGACCGCAACCATGTCATATTTATCATATTCCTTAACCGCCCGAAAGCTCTTAAATCCGCCAATGCTGAATGCAGCTCCTGCAACCATTCCTGCTCCGGCTGATTTCTTTATAAAGTCCCTTCTTCTCATTACCCTGAAAATTTTCCTGGTTTACTCTGACAATAAGAGGCCCAAATTACGATTTTTTTTGCTAATCTTTACCTGTTTGTTAAATCATGCAGGTCTTTGGTATTTACGTTGCCTGCTTTTAACTTTATTTAATATTAATTGTTAATTTATAAAAATATAAGATACGAATGAAAATCCTTTATTATGACTGCTTTTCCGGAATCAGCGGAGACATGAACCTGGGCGCTATGCTTGATCTTGGTGTTGATAAGGCTTTCCTGACAGGTGAGCTGGATAAGCTGGGGCTGTCCGGCTGGAAGCTGGATGTCAGGGAAGACCAGAGACATGGCATTACCGGAACTAAAGTCACTGTGAAACTGACTCATCATGAACATGCTCACAGGCATCTTTCGGATATAGAAAAGATCATAGACAATTCATCTCTTGATTCAGAGACAAAGCAACTCAGTAAGAAGATCTTCATGAAAGTAGCAGAAGCCGAAGCTTCAGTTCATGGAGTTCCTCTGGATCATGTTCATTTTCACGAAGTAGGAGCAATGGATTCAATAATTGATACCGTGGGGGCTGCAGTATGTTTTAATGCCCTGAAGGTTGATGCAGTATTTGTCGGCCCTGTAGAGCTGGGAAGCGGTTTTATAAATTGCAGTCATGGCAGGCTGCCTGTTCCGGCTCCTGCCACAGCTGAAATTATTAAGGGCTTGCAGGTTAAGAAAGGAGGTACCGGTTTTGAAGCCACTACTCCTACAGGCGCTGCTATTCTCGCTACCCTCGGAACTCATTTTAACAATCTCCCGGCATTTTCGATCACCGGAACCGGATATGGCGTCGGACAGAAAGAGGATCCTGACGTACCAAATCTTCTCAGGGTTTTCCTCGGGGAAGCGGAAGAACCAGATCCCGGACACGATGCATTGCTTATCCAATGCAATATAGACGACATGAATCCGGAATTTTATGACCATATCTGCGAGAGGCTTTTTACAAACGGTGCAGCTGATGTCTATATTACTGCTACC
This sequence comes from uncultured Rikenellaceae bacterium, assembly GCA_964410385.1. Taxonomy (GTDB): domain Bacteria; phylum Bacteroidota; class Bacteroidia; order Bacteroidales; family VadinHA17; genus LD21. Next base: position 28,396 of record CAYPHL010000025.1, read on the forward strand.
ATAATGAAAAAGGGAAGACCCGGGACTATACTTAATATTATATGTGAAAAGGGGAATGAAGAAACACTGAAAGAAATAATTTTTACTGAATCAACAACAGTTGGAGTGAGAACATTTCCGTTCAGAAAAGACACCCTGTCAAGAAGATTTGATCAGATCGAAACGATTTACGGGAAAGTTACATTAAAACGGTCGTTTTATAAAGAAAAAGAAGTATCATGTAAACCTGAATACTCTGAATGCAAGGCTATTGCCGAAGTAAAGGGAATACCTTTAAAAGAGGTGTACAACAATATAATGGCTTCGATTCTAAACAGATAACAGCACACTCCGTGGAAAAATTGTTTTTGGTAGTTTAACAACCAAATGAAAAATTTAATTAGTGTCCGACTAAATTTGTTGCGTGAAAATTAAATTATTGATATTAATTACAGGCCGCCCCGATGGGGCTTACATTTCTATTCTTAATTAATTTCTACAAACAGACCGTCCCTAACGGGACTCTTTAAAACCCAACTCCGAAGGAGTGAACTGTTTGTAGAAATAAGGACAAAGATATTGTTAGCTCCGTAGGAGCGACCTGTATTTATTCATATAACAGTATAAAAAATGAAAGAAAGCAAGCTTTTAAAGCTGGATTCAATTCTCCGGGACCTGGGATCGTTTGTTGCCGGATTTTCAGGAGGTCTTGACAGCTCTTTTCTGGTTCACAGGGCCTCTTTACAAAAAGACCTCAGGTTCGCCGCTGTGACTGTCCATACAACATATGTACCTGAACGGGAGATCAGAGAAGCAATTGCATTTTCAAAAGAATTCAATATTGAACATGAAATAATTGAAGTGCCATTTCCCGGTGATATAAGGAATAATCCTGCCGGACGATGTTATTTATGTAAAAAAACACTTTTCGGCAGGATCGTAGAATATGCCGGCAGGAATGGTTACAAATATATCGTTGATGGTTCAAATACAGATGATAAAAATGATTTCCGGCCCGGACTGAGAGCATTGAAGGAATTGGATATAAGAAGTCCCCTTGCAGAAGCCGGATTATCCAAGAAAGAAATAAGGGAACTGGCACACCAGGCAGGATTGTCTTCCTGGGACAAGCCGGCAATGTCATGCCTGCTGACGAGAATCCCTCATGATACTCCGGTCAGTGAAGATCTTCTCAGGATGATTGAAAAAGCTGAAGATCATCTTTATGAAAAAGGCTATCCGGGTACCCGTGTCAGGGTGCATGGCGATATTGCCAGGATAGAATGTATCCCGCGATATATTACCGGACTTATTAATGATCCTTATTTAGGCTCAATCGTTGCATATCTTAAAAATATCGGTTTCAGATATGTATCTTTAGATCTTGAAGGTTACAGGACAGGTAGTATGAACCCTACATAAATGTTAAAATGACACGAAAAGAGATTGAAAAACTGCTCATTGATGTCCGGAATGGCTCAAAAAGTGTGGAAGAAGCCCTCGAGATACTAAAGTCATTTCCCTATACCGACCTTGGATTTGCAAGGATCGACCATCACAGGGAGATCAGGACCGGTTATCCCGAGATCGTTTATTGTGCCGGTAAGACTGTTGACCAGGTAAGAGATATATTCAGGGTGATGGCTGAAAAGGAAAACAATATAGTTGGGACCCGGGCCACCTCCGTTATGTACGAAGCCGTAAAAGGGATTTGTCCCGGTGCTGTTTTTTATAAAGAAGCAAGGATCATATCCATCCAGAACAAGAAGCCTGAGATGCCCGAAACAAGGATTGCAGTAATCACCGCAGGGACATCCGATATCCCTGTCGCGGAAGAAGCTGCAGTCACCGCAGAACTTCTCGGAAATAAAGTAGTGAGAATATTTGATGCCGGTGTCGCAGGTATTCACAGACTGGTCGATAAGCTTCCGGAAATAAGAAGCTGCAGGGTTATTATAGTTATCGCCGGTATGGAAGGAGCTCTTGCAAGCGTGGTTGGCGGACTGGTCGACAAACCTGTAATTGCTGTTCCTACAAGCGTTGGCTATGGGGCAAATTTTGGTGGGATATCAGCGCTTCTTGCTATGCTTACAAGCTGTTCGGCCGGTGTAACTGTCGTAAATATAGACAATGGTTTCGGTGCCGGGTTCTCAGCAAGCATGATAAACAAGATGAACTGATTATTTTACAAATGCCGGGCAAGATCTTTCTTTCTACCGCATATCTGCCACCGGTCGAATACTTTGCAAGGATAAAAGATGCCGGGGAGGTGCTTATTGAGAGTGAGGAGAATTATCATAAACAGTCATACAGGAACCGTTGTTATATAATGACTGCCGGAGGCATCAGCTTTCTGACAGTCCCCGTTTACCTTGGAAGCCTCCATAAAACTCATATCAGGGATATCCGTATAGATTATTCCAAAAGATGGCAGCAGGTCCATTCAGGTGCTCTCAGAACAGCATATAATTCCTCCCCTTTTTTTATGTTCTATTCCGAAGTCATTGAAAAGATAATACTGAAGGATCATAAGTTTCTACTCGATCTCAATATGGAAATACTTCTTGAAGTTCTGAAAATATTAAAATTCAATGTTAAGCCTGTTTATACTGCTGAATTTTTACCCGTTAACAGCACCTTAAGTGATTACAGGTATTCAATAGATCCAAAAAAGGGATCTGCTTATATACAGAAGGAATATCCCCAGGTTTTTAATGCCATCCATGGATTTGTCCCCGGACTGAGTATAATTGACCTGGTTTTCAACATGGGTCCGGAGGCTGCCAGTTATCTGTGAAAAAAAGGCCTCCGGAATCCGGAAGCCTTTTCCAAGGAAGTCAAACAAAGTATCAGTAACCAAATTTATATCCGAAAGTAAGCGTGAACATGTTCCTGCCGATGCTCATGTTTGAGATCGCATCACCGGCACTGCTCTGATAGAGTACATATTTACGCGAATTGATCTGCCTTGTAAACCCGAAGTCGACGAAAACATTTTTTTCCCTGAATCCAGTTCCGACAGAAAAAGTGTTGTAATCAAGGTCTTTGTTAAGTTCATCGCTGGTAAATGATTTTCCGTAATAACCGTATCCACCTCTGAGGTAAAGATTATTATATCTCATTTCAGCACCGATGCGGAAATTGCTGGCTGCCCTGAGGCTGTTTCTGATAGCATCGTTCTTATCACTGTAATCATATCCGTCACCTGTTTCCGAGAACTTTGCAGCTGAATAGTCAACATACTCATAATCAGCGCTTATCAGACCGATCTTTTTAAGCTGAATTGCTACTCCAGCGAGTGCCCTGAAAGGAGTCGTGAGGGCATAACTATACCTGGAGGGATTATTATCATATGACCTGTTTTCCCCGTCTGTGAAACTTGAAGATATATTATCATATACATATTCATTTATCCTGTAGAGTGTCGGGGAATGAAGGGCAAAACCAATCTTTACGGCGTCAGTGGGTCTGAATATTCCGCCAATCTTTGCGGTAAATCCTGTACCGGTGTTTTCGTAATGAAGAACATAATTAAAATCATCAAATCCATAGGGAGTAATTTCCCCGGCTTTCTCAAGATGCTCATAATGACTTATATAATATATTCTGCTGACACCTAATGTCATTCCGAAATAGAATTTATCGGAATAATTACCTCCGATTGAAAAACTATGTTCCGAGGTACTGCCGTCAGTTGAAATGAGACGCCTGATTGTCTGTCCGTAATCTGCAAAAGCGCTGTCGCCATAGTACCAGAAAATCGAAGCATAATCGCTCTCATATCCGGGAATTGTGTCAATAAGGCCTGCCCAGTATGCAAGATCGGCATCGGCAACATAATCTATAAGTTCGTCCTTTGTATATCCGGCACTTACATCAGCCCAGTAATCCGTCATGGAACTGTTATTACTTACTCCTCTTATCAGTCCGTTCTGATTAAGATTGCTTTTCATTGTGTAAGTATAGCCAAAATTCAGGGAGATGAGCCCTGATTCTTTTTTGTTGTTAATTATATTAGCAACTATTCCTGCCTGATTGAGGTTGAAATTATACAGATAATCGGAACTGATTCCGTTCAGGTCAGCTGTGGTTTTGATATGGTAAAGCTGCGGAGTGACTGATATCTCAGATGATCTGAACACACCCAGTCCTGCCGGGTTCTGGCTCAGGGTCGAAATATCTCCTCCCAGTGCTGTAAATGCTCCTCCCATCGACATGAACCGGGCAGTGCCGCCGTAAAAGATCTGGGAGTATCTCAGTGCATCATCAAAGTCCTGTGCCAAAAGCCCTGTAAACGATGCCACGAGTATTATCAATACTGAATTTAACTTCTTCATTTCTTTTTTTCTTAATAGTATCCCACCACTCCAATTTTAGAATGAACCACAGGAACCCTTAATCATTTTATTTACAACTATCTTCTGCCGCCTGAAGATGAACCACCGGTATGGCCGCCTGATGAAGATGAGCCGCCTGACGATGAACCGCCTGATGATGAACCGCCCGAATAACTACCACCTCCTGAATAGCTGCTTCCACCGCTATAAGATGATCTGCCGCCGGATGAATAGCTGGAAGATGAACGGGATGATCCTGAGGAAAATCCGGAACCGCTTTCAACGCTTCTCCTTGAGGGCATTGAGTATGTTCCCTGATTGCTGTATGAAGGAACTGACCTCGTTTGTCCCGATGAGTATGAAGAAGAGCTGCTTCTCTGCGTACTTCTGGATGTTTCAGGATATGCAGAACGCTGCGTACCGGTACTGCTGTTTACCCTGCTGTTGTTATATGAAGGTCTGGTGCTTGTCCTCGGATCACTATAGCTGGGTGTGTAGCTTCTGTTCACATTATTATATTCAGGTCTTGAAGCAGGTGTTGAGCTCCGTGTAGTAGTCGACCTGCTGTTTATTGATGGGTTCTGTCTTACAGCACCCTGGTTGGTATTAACATCGGAAGCATTTAAGGCTTCTCTGTTAACTGCAGTAGAGACTGACCTCCTCGAAACTGTTGTACCGCTTGCAGAGGCAGGCCTTCCGCTAGTACCGGATGAACCGCCTGAGACATATCCTTCTCTGCGTGAAGATGAGGTAGCCGGCATCATCCTGTCGTTATAATTTGTCGAGTATGTGCTCTGACGTTCTCTCCTGCCATAATTAACCGAACTGTTATAATCCCGGATCCCCGATCCATATCCCCATCCGCTATACCATGGAGAATAATAACCTGAATAGTATGGATAATATGATCCGAATCCATTGTATCTTCCGTAGTATCCACCGTAGTATCCACCATAGTAGCCGCCATAGTAGCTGTAGAAAGGATCATAGTAGAAAGAATCATAATAGAAGGGATCATAATAGAAAGGACTGTAGTAATACGGTCTGCCGAAGGAGAAACTCATTGAAGGGAATCCCCAGCCTGAGTAGAAAGGATCTCTCCAGTAAGGATAGAAATAATTGCCATAGAACCTGTTAAGTCTTCCGGCATATGAATAATCGTCCAGATAGTAATTATAAATATTACCGCCCTTACCCTGGCTAATAACAGCATCGTCATAATCGACTGCATCAGAATACTCATCAGACACGAGAGTATCAGCTGCATAGATATTGTCGTAGTATTCCTCCGACCTTAGCGTGCTCTCAACTATCTTCTTTCTGGCCGGTTCCCGCGACACTGTGACGGTCTGGTCTGAAGGCTGATAGTAGAGATCATCATATTCTCCACCGGTATAAAGTCTTGAAGTACAAGAAGCAAGAACCAGGAGTGAGATGATTGCGATGTTTGTAAATACTTTCATGTTTGATTCCTTTTTATTTGTTGTTTTCTGTATAACTAAAGCAAATATTATACCAAATTATTTCTACGAAATTTTAAAGTTATTTAAACATCAAATATAGAAAAAAAATACGGGACATGCTTTTGCGTGCCCCGTATTTTTTACCTTCTCCCACGGTCATTTGATGAGTTCCCGGATGATCTTGATCCGGATGACCGGGATCCCTGCGAGGAACTTCTTCCAGCTGATCCGGACGATCTTCCCATTCC
>CAYPHL010000025.1:34522-41561 GCA_964410385.1 uncultured Rikenellaceae bacterium
ACCGGGATCCCTGCGAGGAACTTCTTCCAGCTGATCCGGACGATCTTCCCATTCCTGAGGAACTGCTGCGTAACATTGCCGGGCCTGATCTTGAAGGAGATGAGCTCCTCTGTGACATTGCCGGGCCTGATCTTGAAGGAGATGAGCTCCTCTGCGACATTGCCGGGCCTGATCTTGAAGGAGATGAGCTCCTCTGCGACATTGTCGGGCTTGATCTTGAAGGAGATGAACTTCTCTGTGATACTACCGGCGCAGTCCTTGAAGGCGATGAACTTCTCTGTGATACTACCGGGGCTGACCTTGAAGGAGATGAACCAACGGAAGGTGAGTTATATGTTCTTCCGGTTCCCTGGTTATTCCTGAAATTACCATTATTACCATCTAAACGGCTGTTATTGTTATTACCACTGTTCCCTGCATTACGGTTGTTCTCCCCAAAATTACCGTTGTTGCCTTCAGGACGGCTGTTCCTGTTATTTCCGTTATTATAATTACCATTTGCATTGCCCCTTGTACCCCCTGAATAACCGGGGTTTCTTCTTGTTTCACTGCCGGGAGTCCTTTCCGCAGACACTATTCTGTCAGTACCGCGATTAGCCTCATTACGCTGTGCGGGTGCCTCCGGCCGCCTGGAAGGATTCACTCCCTGGGACCTGCTATATTCAGACCTTCCGTTCCTGTCTGAATAATATCCTGAAGAAGAATACCTGCCAGGAGATCTGTAACCGTATCTGTAATCATTATACCCGTAGCGATTTCCATACCAGTGATTATGTCCGTACCAGTAATTATTACCATACCAGTGATTATGGCCGTACCAGTAATTGTGTCCGTACCAGTAATTATGCCTCCATCTGTAGCCGAAATTTATGTTGAACACCACCGGTGAATACCAGGCCGAGTAGAAGGGATTATATCCGTAATAGTAAGGACTTCCCCAGTATGAGCCATACCATCCGTCGTAATAAGGATCATAACCATACCAGGAATCATACCAGTCGTAATATCTCAGACCGTAGTATACCGGGAAGTTTACCGAATATCCGAAACCGAATCCGCCTCTTCCATAAATACTGACACCCCACGAGAATGGAACGTAGCTATACCAGTAGGCATCGGTAAAGACCGGAGAATAATAATCGAAAGCCGCATAAGACCGGTGAAACCTGTTTATGCGGGAAGAATAGTAATAATCATAATCATCATAATAATTATTTATAACGATTCCGGCCTCATCATTAATGAAGTCGCGGCTATCGGAATATTGCGATTTTGCAGGTGGCAACGCAAAGATCAGCGCCGACAGGACTAATGTGTAAAATTTTGCTTTCATGATGAACCTCCCGATTTTATTATCACAACTCAACTTTTTATATATTTTTACGCTTTCTTTTTTATTTAGTTACAGTAAAACAAATAGTGTACCAAAACATGGCGAAGTACTTAACAAACAGGGATGAGAATTATGCACAATGGTATAACGATCTGGTTATCAAGGCTGATCTGGCAGAAAACTCAGCGGTACGTGGTTGCATGGTTATCAAACCCTACGGATATGCAATATGGGAGAAGATTCAATCGACGCTTGACAGGATGTTCAAGGAGACAGGGCATGTAAACGCGTATTTCCCCTTATTCATACCAAAATCCTTTTTCAGCAGGGAAGCAAAGCATGTCGAAGGATTTGCCAAGGAATGTGCTGTTGTTACGCATTATCGTCTTAAAAATGATGAAAACGGGAAGGGAGTAATCGTTGATCCTTCCGCAAAGCTCGAGGAAGAGCTTATTATCAGGCCTACATCCGAAACTATTATATGGAATTCATACAAGAACTGGATACAGTCTTACCGCGACCTGCCTATACTTATTAACCAGTGGGCCAATGTTGTAAGATGGGAAATGAGGACAAGGCTTTTTCTCAGGACTGCCGAATTCCTGTGGCAGGAAGGACACACTGCCCATGCGACAAGGGAGGAAGCTGTTGAGGAAACTGAAAGAATGATAAACGTATATGCCGATTTTGCACGGAATTATATGGCTCTTCCTGTGGTTAAAGGTTACAAATCTGAAAGTGAAAAATTTGCCGGAGCTATCGATACCTATGCCATCGAAGCTCTGATGCAGGATGGGAAAGGTCTTCAGGCAGGAACCAGCCATTTTCTCGGACAGAATTTCGCAAAAGCTTTTGATGTTCAGTTTACAGATAAAACAGGGAAACTGGATTATGTGTGGGCTACTTCATGGGGACTATCTACAAGGACGATAGGAGCTCTTATAATGGCCCATTCCGATAATCACGGACTGGTACTGCCTCCCTTGCTTGCCCCTGTCCAGGTTGTAATAATCCCGATATACAAAAATGCGGAACAACTCGGTTCTATATCTGCTGTTGCCGGAAAAATTAAAAAAGACCTGATACAATGCGGAATATCTGTTAAATATGACGACCGCGACACTAATAAACCGGGCTGGAAATTTGCAGATTATGAGCTTAAAGGAGTACCTGTAAGGATTGCTATCGGCCCGCGTGATATTGAAAACAAAACACTGGAAATAGCCCGCAGGGATACTCTTGAAAAGGAAACCATCCCTGCATCGAAGGTTGCCGGACATATTAAAGACCTCCTTGCTGACATTCAGGAGCAGATATTCAGAAAAGCAGATAAATTCAGGATAGAGAATACTCATTATGTTGATACATGGAAGGATTTTATTGATATCCTTGATAACAGTGGCGGATTCATAATGGCTCACTGGGACGGAAGCTCCGCCACAGAAGAAAAGATTAAGGAAGAAACCAAAGCCACAATCCGTTGTATTCCTATTGATTCACCTGAGGAAGACGGGAAGTGCATATATTCAGGAAAGCCCTCAAAAAGGCGGGTTTTATTTGCAAGATCCTATTAGCACAGAATCTTAACTACACGACATGCTGTTTATCTGATTATTACCAGATATCAGTATTATTTACTAATTTAGAAGCTTTAATCTGATATATCTTATTTATTATGTCCGAACTAACAGAAAAGAAACAGTCAATAATTAAGACACTTAAAGAAAAAGCCGTTCTAAAGCAAAAGGTATATGACAGGACTTTCGAAGCCTTTTCAAATGTCAAAGAGATACTCAGGAATTTTGCAAAGGAGGGTAATACCGATCTGGGAAACATTGATCCCAGGATAAGGATGGAATTTACAGACAGGAGTAATTTTGATGCCCAGCTGAAGGTAGCGGGAGATATATTGTTTTTCAGCATGCATTCAAATATTTTCCAGTTCGACAGGGAACACCCGGCCTGGAAAACTCCATACATACAAAAGAACAAATACAACGCATATTCCGGAATAATAAATATCTATAATTTCCTGTTTGATTCGTTCAGGTATTCACGACTCGACGACCTTGGATACCTGATTGCCAGGATATTTATAAATCATGAAAATCAGTATTTTGTTGAAGGGAAAAGACAGATGGGAATGCTGTTCACAAATTATGGTAACGAGGAAATAAGCAACGAATCCCTTCAGATTATTATATCTACTGCCATACAGTATGCTCTCGAATTCGATCTGCTGGTTCCTCCATATGATACAGTAAAGATTGCCACTGTAGGGCAGGTTGAAGCAAAGATCCAACATTCCAGGGTCATCACCGGTAAACGTCTGGGCTTCCAGTTCAATTCCGATGATGTCCTGGTTGCCAATTCTCATTAATGTGATGTGGATGCAGGGTTAATATACAGGTATGAAGCACGACGGCTATTATTCTCTGCTGTCCTTGCTCTCCTGACAACCAGTGTCCATTCACAGATGCACTCAGAACCTGATACCTTAATTCAGATAAATCTCAGGGATTATTACATTCTCAGAGAAAACCTGATGAATTTCGGGATCAACTGGCCTGCTGATATTCCCATTAAGCTCATCCCCCCTTCACTGTCTGACAACGACCGCAATCCCCTGTTTTTTGACTCCCTCAGGGTAAAAGCATCAAAATATCTGATTACCAAAAAATTGTATGATTTTGTAGTTGTATCAAATAAACCAGCATCAACAAATCAGATAACTGGTTCCAGCGAAGACGATTACCTGAAATATTCCGGTAAGATCATAAGGAAAATAGAAATAAGAAGACTGAACGTTTTTGGGACGGATATTAACAATCCGCTGGTTCAGCCATCCGGAAAAATGGTCAATATCCTGAACAAAACTCACACAAATACAATTGAAAGGATCATAAGAAAAAACCTCCTGTTCATTGAAGGGGACACAATCTCCCCCATCCTGCTCAGCGATAATGAAAGGATCCTGAGACAACTTCCTTATATAGACGATTCAAGGATCATCGTCATTTCAGATTCCGGGGGTTACGTGGATATTCTGGTGGTCACAAAAGACGTGTATTCTCTTGGCGGATCATTTGAATTCAAATCAGTCAGCAAGGGTGCCGTTTCTGTTTTTGACAAAAATATATTCGGGGCAGGCCATGAGCTGAGATTAAGAATGCCATATGATGCAGACTCAACAGGATCGCCGGGATTTGGAGTCTCTTATAACATAAATAACATCTCCAGATCATTTATCAATCTGAATGTTAACTATCAGGATGCTCTGGGGAAAAGAACTTATGGGGTCGGAATAGACCGGCAGCTTGTCAGTTCGGCAACCAGGTATGCAGGCGGAATTTTTATTAGACAAACTTTCACCACGGAAGATCTGGATACCCTTCCTGAACCCGAACCTCTCAAATTCAATTACCAGGATTACTGGCTGTCAAGATCGTTTCTGCTGAACAGGGAGAAAGTAGCGAGGCTTATAATAGGAGGACGATATATTAATAATAATGTATTCGCTCATCCTTATATTCTTCCCGATTCGTATTATTCCCTGCAGAGATATAAATTGTTCCTGGCTTCAGCTGCCCTTTCTGTCAGGAAATTTTATAAAGCAAATCTTATTTACGGTTATGGCCGTACTGAAGACATACCCTATGGAGGAATGATAGATATTACAGCCGGAAGAGAGATCAATGAATTTAAGCAACGATACTATACCGGCATCCGTTTTTCACTTGGTGACAAGCTAAGAAGCGCCGGTTACCTTTATGGAACAGCCGGTTTTTCAACCTTCTTCAGTGAAGGTAATACAGAACAGGGCACTTTTTTTCTGAGGGCCGATTATTTTACAAATCTCCTTTATATAGGCACCCACAGGATGAGGAATTTCATCAGGGCCGATTATACAAGGGGTTTTGGAAGATATACTGATGAATACCTTCTTTTTAATACTGCAGATGGATTTACAGGTTTCAGAAACGATTCTCTGCGAGCAGAAAAGCAGAGACTTACTGTGAATTTAGAATCTGTTTTGTTCAGCCCCCGGAAACTCTATGGCTTCAGGTTCGCCTTTTTTGCATTTGGCGACCTGGGCTATCTATTCGGTACCAATGAGTTTTTCAATGAAGGAGAAATACTATCCAGGATTGGCATCGGATTACGCTTGCGAAACGATAACCTCGTCTTTAATACACTTCAGATAAAATTCTCCTTCTACCCAAACCTTCCGCATTACTCGAAAGTCAGCAATTTCAACGTTTCAGGCGAAAGATTATTTGATCGCGATAATTTCGAGCCGGGACCACCCTCATTACTGCCATACAGGTAGAAATAAACACAGGAATTATGTATAAAGCTTTTCTTGAATATATAGCGGAAAACAAGCTTATAAAAAAGGGCGACAGGGTCCTTCTTGCTGTCAGCGGCGGAATAGATTCAATTGTAATGGCCCACCTTTTTCTAAGAGCCGGAATCAGTATGGGAATTGCACACTGTAACTTTACATTGAGAGGTACTGACTCGGATATGGATGAAGCTCTTGTTAAAGATTTTGCTGAAACACACGGAATACAATACTATTCAATCAGGTTCAATACAAAAAAATATGCCTCAGAAAAAGGGATATCAATCCAGATGGCGGCCAGAGAACTGCGCTATTCCTGGTTCGGAAAGCTGTTGAAAGAAAACGGATATGATGCGGTGGCAACTGCACATAACCTTAATGATAATATTGAAACCTTCATTATAAATCTCGTCAGAGGAACAGGATTGACAGGTTTATCCGGGATAAAGATCAGGAGGGATTATGTGATAAGACCGATGCTTTTTGCAACGAGAAAATCAATTGAAGATTACTGCCGCGAAAACAGTATTTCATATCGCGAGGATAAATCAAATGCAGAAATAAAATATATCCGCAATAAGATCAGACATAAGGTTATTCCTTTACTTAAGCAAATCAATCCGTCGGTTGAGCAAACCCTGAATGAAACCACAGGCAGAATGAAAGATATAAATGAGATCTTTACAGATTTCATAATCACTACCGGAAAAAAGATCTTCAGTATTAGCGGAGATTCTGTGACGGCTGATATCACCATATTAAATGAGTTTAATAGTAAAAGTACTGTTCTCTATGAATTATTCAGACCTTACGGACTGGATTCAGGAACTGTTGATGATCTCCGGAATATTATGAAGGGTAAAACTGGCGGCCGGATGTTCACCCCTACCCACCGGATCATCAGGGACAGGAAAGAACTGCTGATTGAAAAGATCACTTATGAAAAGAAAGATGCAGTTATTATTAACAGCCCGGAAGAACTTGAGAACTGTAAACTGTTTTCTGCAGCTCGACTGAAGAGTGTTAAAAACAAATTCACCATACCCGCCGGACGTAACATTGCATGTCTCGACTTTGATCTTATCTCTTTCCCTCTCAAAATAAGGAACTGGCAGAATGGCGATGTGTTTTATCCCTTCGGGATGAAGCACAGAAAGAAACTAAGCGATTATTTTATCGATGAAAAACTCTCGGTTGCCGCCAAAGAGAAAATTATGATCCTGGAATCCGACGGAAAGATAGTCTGGATAATCGGGGAAAGGATCGATGACAGGTTCAGAGTGACAGAACGTACTTCGAGGGTACTCGTTTTAAGAGTACGGAGCAAGTAAGCAAAGGGCGCAGAGCTCAGGGCTCAGGGC
>CAYPHL010000026.1:0-18811 GCA_964410385.1 uncultured Rikenellaceae bacterium
ATTTGTATACAACAGGATCTTTGTCCTTAATTTTTTGATTATCAGCATTATTTAGAAAACAAAAATTAGTTAGGCAATTAATTCTTTTTTTATCAACTCCTTCCCTCTCTAAAAACTTCTTAGGAAATATATGGTGAAATTCGTTGCGGTTTACTGTCTTCAACACTTCTCCCAATCTAACATTTGCTCCCGAAATAAATGATCTTGGATTGTTATTAGCTAGTAACAATACAAAACTTTTTGTATTGACACTACCAACATTAAAAGCACTTTCAATAAAATACTGCTGCTGAATATCACAATTAAATTCAGCAATCAATGTATCCTCATTATTCGCAAGGGCTTTAAGTAAAGCAATATCTTGCCTATGCCTATCTTGAATCGCAGAATTGTAGCGTCTTGAAAAGTTCGATTTCCAAAACCATTTTATTAATTGTTTTCTTTGTTTATCAGAATATGGCATTCCACTAGATTGTTCTGTAGCAAAAAATGAAGATATGAGACTATCATTGACGGATAGGGTAGCCAATCTAGAGAATGTACTTTCAGTTGATCTTTGAGAAATTCAATAGCTCCCTTTATTCCATTTCTTATTTTCTCAAAATTAGCTCTAACCTCTTCACCAGTTAAACTCATTATTTCAGCAGGTGACGTTTCTCCTCGAATAATACCGCTACAACATTTCAACTGTAAATCTTTATCTTGGGATAGATTCCCAAATCCATAGGGTTTTAGCTCATCTGATAATTCGTTAAATTCTTCCTGCAGATCAAATTCAGCACTCCAACTCCAAGCTGTAAGTAATTGATAAGTATTTAGCGGGGTTCCTGCTCTATTTATTCGCTCAAATACTATTGCTATACTTTCTTTACTATCGGTTTCAAACTCCTGGGCAGGTAAGGAGTATTCTTGAAACATCTGCTGGACTTTCAGAATTATCTCTCGTTTTGGTTGATCCAATTTACTAACCTCTACATAAAATTTGCCAGCATCGAAGATTACCGACATTGGAAAATGCTTATTGATTACTACATCTTCATTTGCTAATGCAACAAATTTACTTTCTTGCATTTCGTCACTGGCATCAAAATCGAAAAAAATATCAAGCCATTCATAGTTATTTGATGGAGTAAGGTCAGTTTGAAAAACACTAAAAAGAGTGGTAAGTCTTTGTTGTCCATCTAAAACATAATAAATAGGGTGTTCTTTTCTCGGATCAGGAATGATATAGTTTCCCAATTCTTTTCCCGAATCTAACCGAGAATTTGTCTTCCACAAGAAAATCGTTCCTATTGGGAAATTTTTAAAAATACTGTCGAGTAAAAAACTTACTTGTTGAGGAGTCCAGACCCAATCTCTTTGGAATGCAGGTATTCTGATTTCCCCCGAAATTACTCTGTCTATGATTTTTCTAATTGTTAATGACTCAGGCATATTGTTAATTATTTTGAGTTATAAAATGTACTTTTTTTATTGAAGGTGTATTGTTGTGAATAAATTTTGGCATTCAATGAATAAATATGTCAAGAATTGTCTATGGATTGATCAAATGATAACAAACAGCCCGGAGATATAATTTAGTGGGTGTTACCCGACGAAGCATCCGGGTAGAATCCTATCTCTTTAGTCAGAAAAGGGTGCGGTTCGGTGCAAGAACCATTCCGAATCCGTCTTATTGCTGGAGTCGAAGCTAAAACTCTGGCAAACAATTTAATCATATTGTTCGTATTAGTTGTAGTTTTGTTCTAAAACATTATAGGTATTTCTATATTCTTAGTTTTGACACCATTTGTGATTTCAGACTCTGTAATCTGAAGATAGGTTTTCATATCTTTTTCAATTTGACCAAAAGTAATTTTATAAATCTTCATGCTTAAAGTCTGAAGATCATTCATACTTTCAATCTGACTAAATCCTTCCCCTTTATTTGAGAAATCATATCTCCATGAATATCCTTTCCATTTACTTTTAAATGCATTATTATCCGATTCTACATTTACTATATCAAACCTATCAAGTCTATAATCTCCGATTATTGCAATATTTTCCTTTGGGATAATAAGAAGGCTATTAAAAACATTTAGTCGCCCTGTTCCTTGAAATGCAATTGAATCACTATGCCATTTTATAGTCAGGGATTCAGTTCCACTACTTACCAATTCAATTCCGGTTCCACTTTCAATAAAGTATTTTAATTCGTTATATTCAGTCTCTGTCATACCCAGGTTTGGATGATAACTTATAGCCTTGCCAGTCTCTTCAGCTATCTTCTGTTGTTCAAGGAACCATTCCTGATGCTGTCTTAATCCAATTAGAAACTTATTCTGAAGATCTAAATATCTCGGACTTGTTTTCACTCCATCCATAATGTCAGCTTTGATTGTCCCATTTGGCAGTAAAGCTTTTAAATCAGCAAATGGACTGCCGGTAATAAAATATGTTTGATTTAATTGTGAATGAACGCAATTAAAAGACAAGGGCAAAAAAACAACTATGATTATTAGTCTCATTTGTGAATTTAAATTGATTTGAAAAATGTGAATAAGGTAATATTTAAGAAGATTTATTATAGAGATCGGACACCGATTACAGCTAACGTTCGACAATTGGAAGATTCGAAGGATATTGCCCCCTGAATTTGGATTAAAACAGAAATTCTTTTATCTGATTATACATGACATTCCGGTAGATGTTGACCCTTACTTATATGGTATATTGTTCACCAGGGATCAAGCACTGAGTACTACATGCCGCATGGAGTCCTCCTTATTAGCCTTAGTATTTTTTTATTTTCTGGGAATTCCAATAGCAGTAATCCAAAGATCAATTATTAGATATTTATTAATTTCATCAATTTTTTTAAGATCGCTATTTTCGAGATCTAGTTGGTTTTGATTTTTGTGTATCTTTAATCTTAACTGATAGAGGTCTTTATCATATTCGTTAAACTTTAGTCCATCATCTATAATCTCCATGGCTTTCTTGTAATCGCCTTTCTGTACTAGCTTTTCAGCCTTAGTCTGTTGATCAAAATATTTTTTTGATGTAACAAATTTGAAACTTGCCAGATATTTTCTACCAATTGGTTGTCCATTAAGTTTGGTTGGATTCCACAAACCATCACTTTTATCCAGCGCACTAAGAGCTTCAAATGATGCTTGTTTATCAGGACTACTTATAATCTTAACACTGTCTAACATACCATCCTTTTTAATAACAAAACTGAGAAGAACATTGTAATTACCAATTCTCCCAAGTAAACTTTCTGGAAACTTTGTGTTTTGACCAAAGAATTCATCGGTCCTTCCGCTTTTTAAGGAAGCCTTTTCAAAAGAATCCTGACTGTGTGCAATTAAACAATAAGTTATAAGAAATGGTAAAATAATAACTTTGTACATAGTTTATTTGATTTTAAAATGAGATTATGAATTGCTTAATAAGTTTGTCTAATTATCTGTGAGGCTGTATATTAAGGCTAACGGCCCGGCGGTATAATTAGTAAGCGTTACTCGACGACAGCACCGCCACAAACCTGTCCCGTCAGGCTACAAGTCTGTCACGGTGCAAGGAGGGTATGGCGTGGTTTTTGCCGTCCGGGTACAAGTTTTGTGGCCTATACGAGTGTCGCGGTACAAGGCTGATAGGGAGCAGGTAACAAGTCAAGGTACACAGAGTTTTATAGCGGTTACTGGCGCGGACGCGGTATAAGTTTTTACAAATCTGTCATGGAAGCAGGAGCAAAAGCAAAAACCATGAGAAGTTTATAAATTATAGCACCGTCCGTGTTAGGTAAGGTATATTACCAAATTGAGATTGATTCGTTGACTAAAAAATCAACATATTCATCACGAAATTTACCTGGAGATTGTCTCGGTATACCAAGGATTATGAGATCAACATATTTTTTCAATAACTGCATATCTGAAACTGGTTTGTTTGTGTCAGTAATTTCGATATCCTTAACAACATTGTTTCTGTCAATCACATACTTTACACCAACAACTAATTTATTTATTTGGAGCTTTTCTTTTACATCGTTTATATAGGGATTTCTCTCAATATAGCTGCTACGGGATTCATCTCCTTCCTTATAACTTGGAGGGGTTTCTGTGAATAGATATAATTTAGAACTATCTTTAAATAATTGATATTGAGCAATTATGTCAGTCTTTTGAAGATTCACAATATCAAGGTTCACTATAACACTTTTACCTTTATTTCTCTTATCATGTAAGAAGCACATTTTATAATCCTTACTCTTAAGAATCTCAATAATCTCTGTATATCGAGCGTTTTTTTTATCACATTTTATAAAGTTTTTGTCATAATAGGAAGTATCTGCAGAACCGCATATCCGAAAGAATAGTGTATTTGCTTCTTTGTCATTATATTGATGACCGAGATTCCACATCATCGTACAGAAGGTGGATGTGTCCTTCATTATTAATCTTGTTGATGCATAATTAAACCAGAGATTCATATCAGGCTTGGATTCTTCCATGCAAATCTTAAAAATCGAATCTGCCATAGCATATTGACCCTTCTCATAGTATGTAAGTCCAAGATTGAAAAGGTCCTGAGCTAGAATTGTATGACAAGGCCATATGAGAAAACTAATAAAAATTATACTTTTCATAATGAAAGATTAGAAAGGAAAGACAAAATCTGGCAAAATCTATTAGCTAATTTACGGATAAAGTACATATGTTACCTAACGGCTGGCGGTATAATTTAGTGGGCGTTACCCGACGCAAGTATGGATTTGAGTCCTGGTACTTTAGCCGAGAAACCATCCTGGTGGCAAGCCAGGTATGGCACGTATTTTTGCACTCGTGGTGCAATGAAGGATTATGATGTTGTTTTGTTATTGTCGCGTTGGCAAAAACCATGACACCAAGAGGGAGTCCCGGCGCCAGCCGCACAGACTGTGCCGCCGATACATATCTGTCGAGGTGGCTACGAGATAGTCGCGGCACAGAAGGCAGTTACACTTACCGACCTGTTATGTGGCGTTAACCTTTTGGAGATTTATTTCTTTTTTCCCTTGCACTGGCTATTAAAGCACCAAAAGCCATTCCACAACCCACGCCAATAGCTAGCCCAAGGGCTATATTGTCAATCGAAGCCCCTACAGCAACTCCAACTCCACAACCTATCGCCATTCCCATAGCTACTCCAATAGCAATCTTGCTTTCAGTTTTTTTGTTTGTGTCGTTTACCATGATACTTGTATTTTTAAATGGTGACTTTTAATGCCACATTACGAGTTATCTGTGTACTAAAGGTAAACATAATTTACCTAAACTGGACTTATCAGGTAGCTTAAGGTAAATATATTAATTATGGCTATGATCTTAGATCATCAATCAGAACCCTGATTTTCTATTTTCACTTTGTCGTGACATAAGTGTAAATCTCTGTTGTCCGGTTGTTTTATTCTCAATTATCACTTAATATACCGAAAACCAATCCCCAATTCCCCTGGTATTGTTACTACTTATCACAGCACCGCTCCGTCAGTCACACCGGCAAAATATCAATAAAGGAATATAACATACTGAAATTATGCCTGTTGCTGACATCGCAGAATTGACGCTCAATTTACAAATTATTCCGGGACTTTGGGAAATCAAATTACTTATATAATTGATTCATTAAACAAACCCATTATCCGCAAAGCTGTAATAGTCTTCCTCTGCAGTAATAATCAGGTGGTCTAGTAATTGAACATCCATCAACAAAGCAGAATCCTTTATCTTTCTGGTTATAGCCTGATCTGATTCACTTGGCTGTAAATTGCCACTCGGATTGACTAATTAATCATAAATCAAGATATCATGCTCCTAAGAGAAGATGCTGAAGCTATTGCAACAGCAAAAAAAGGCGCTTATATAAAGACCCAAGTTATTAAACTTATTCCTAATGCTTTAAAAAAATTAGGGAGGAGGCCAATAATATTGAATTTGATACTAGTATTTGGGTAGATGAGGGAAGATTTAAAAGTGAAGCCGCTCACCAATTATGTAAAATCCTTGAGGTGGCTGGTTATAAAATAAAAACTGGCTGTGGGAAACAAGACAATATTGTTATCCATATTTTTTGGAGAGAGTTAACTGAAGTTGAGAAGAAAGATGATGTTTAATCAATTCTTTAAATAATTATATTCAAATCTCTCGGGAATAAATAAAAAACAACGGTTTGTTGTGGCAGAGATGATTTTCTCTGAGATAACTAAGTAAAATACCAAAAGAAGGTCTATTTTTTAATTCCTTTTTGTTTCTTAAACTCTTCCTTTAATATTTTATCGAGGTTAAGAGAATAGGTACGCAAGAAATCTTCATTCTCCTTCTGAACATGATATCTCTTACTGAAAGGGGAACAATTTTTCTTTACGGTTTTAGTTGGATGATATGTAGTAGCTGCGTCCATAGGGGTACAAGTTAAGAATTTTTAAAAAGATTTGCAAGATACTGAATATTTTTCTCGGGTTGGAAATAATGTTTTCTCTTTAACCATATAAAACCATCTCCTTTTGTAATAATGGCCACATCAATTGGGCCTCCAACGGTTTCTTCTTTTTCTTCAAAACTTATTCTTCTCTTTAAGTATGTTAAGTTTATCAAAGATTCCGCAATTTCTGCTAGGTCCTCTTTTGACAGTGAACTCACTGCATTTAGGACTGGATTAATATGATTTTCTTCCCGTATTTTCTTGAATTCATTCGTAAAGTACTTAACAACTTTATCTGATATTTGGTTTAATTGAGTGTTTTTTTCTTTCTGAGTCTCTACCCCGAAAAAATTCATTGCGATATGCTCACTAAATTGTTGAAAGGTCTTTTGCAATATTATATGTAACACATGGTTCATCTCAGGATCAATCCCCTGAATAAAGGTATCAATCATGTCTCTTTGTGCAAATGGGGTTATTGAAGCTCCATTCTTATTCGTAATTATTGTTCCGCCCTGTATTCTATACCTGAAATTATTACAAATTACAGCTCCGAATGCTACATCAACAAGTTGAGGATAAATCTGCTTCCTTCCAAATCCTACAAAGACTACACCTGTCCAATCCTCGATAAAAACTTCCTTGAAAATAAAGTTATATATGAGTGTAATAAATGAATCCTTGTCCTTTCTCGTCAACTTTATCTGAATTGTTTTTTCAAATTCCTTAATCCATTTTTCGATAGACTTATTATAAGTGTTTCTTACCTCAGCAATGCTTGCTTTAAAAGATTTAAGCTTTGGTATAGTGTTCGTTTCTGTTAGGTGATGATTAATTGCATCAATTGTTGATTGATATAAAATTTTATATTTTTCTTTACCCGAAAGATTATTCGAAGCATTATTATTATATGATCCCTCTATTTTCTCGTATGCATCATTAGATATTAAATCGAATACCTTATAACATAAATTTCTTGTGTCATTGTTTTGGCCGTCATCTGTAAAATATTCCAAATTCCTTTGCAGGAATTGAATGAAACTATTTTTATATTGAAGAATTGAATTGAAGGATTTCTCTTTAATTTCCTTTCTATATAGTTTAATAAGTGTTTCCCATGGTATGGAACAAATTTGAGCATTATTATAAATCATTATCCCAACAGGATGGTTCCTGCTCAAATTAAAAATTTTATTAGCAGTATTGTATACTTTCCGACCACCAAGTTCACCATTACTTATTGTAACGGCGGAATCAGCTGCAAGTACTGCGGCACTTTTGTTAAGGACACCAATTTCTGCTGTCATATTAGAAGAAATTTTTGATTTTCACATTATTCTATAAAGTTAAAAAGAATTAAGTAATGTGAAAACTATTTTATTCTCCCCAGCTTGAAATATATTGACGATGGTCATTATATTTTATATTAAATCACGGTAAGATATTTCAAATCCCTTGTCTAAAAAAGAGGATTAAAAAAATGGAGCCAATTACTCACTTTTTATTCAGAAGTAATTCTAAATTAAATTAAATTTGCCATAGTATCAATGCGCCAGATTAATTCCAAATCCCTCAGAAAAGGTTCGGAAAAAAGTTCGGTTCGGGGTACTTTGAAAGACTCTTTTTTAACTAATAGAAATGTATCCGCATGAAAAAAGTGCCATTGATACTTCTTATTTTCTTATTCTCATTGGAGCTGTATTCCAAAGGATTAACAGGATCAGCGGACCAGCCCGAACAGGCAACAGTTTATTTTTTCAGATTACCAAATTATGCAGGTTCTGCGGCAAAGATGACTATTATGTCAAACGGCCAGCCGGTTACAAGACTGCGAAATGCCTCATATTTTAAATATACAGTGCAACCCGGAGATTATTTGTTCTCGTTGAGTTACGGATCAGGATCAAACTTAAAGGTATCAGCTGAACCGGGAAAAGAGTATTATATAAAATGTTATATAAATATGGGATTCTGGTCCGGAATCCCGATCCTTGAACTTGTGGATCCGGCTTCCGGTAAAGCAACACTTGAAGGAAATCAACTTTCAGAGCAACCTGTTGAAGAAATAATTATTAAGGACAGAAAATCAAGAGTGGGTGTGTTAATGACAGGGGGATTCGGATTTGAATCCACTCCATGGTTTGTTGACGAGGATGGGGATGATGTAAATCTCAGTACCGGAGGAGGATTTGGGATCGGCGCTGAATATGGTCATCAGTTTGGCAGGAATTTTGACCTCTCATTCAACTGTTTCTTCCAGGGCAGTACCCTTTCAAAGTCATTGAAAAATGCCAGTGGATCTTATAACAGACTGGGTATCACTATCACTCCCGCTATTGTAATACCTGTAAAAGGGGGAGATAACCTCAGGTTCAGGCTCGGCGCCGGTCCGGGATTATACAGCTTGGGTACAATGAAAATTGATGCTTCCGAGGTTACAGGCGACAAGTTTAAATTTAAATATAATTCAGCCCTGGGTCTTCATGGACTGTTCCTGTTTGAAACAAATTTCATGGAAAGAGGCGCGATGAATTTTGGTATCAGATATAGTAATATCCATTATAAATTCAATTCCGCCGGAAGTTCAGCTACGGTAACAGAACCTGAACTGCTAAATCCTAACGGCTCCGGAATTGATTTTTTCCTGGGATATTACTTCATTTTTTAGGAACAGATCTGTAAAATGCTGTGACCTGAATACAAAGAAATTGTATTTGTGATTTTCAGATCATAACAATTAAATCAAAATACGTCTTTTAATACGTCTTTTAATACGTTTTTTAATACGTTTTTTTTATTTCCTTACCACGACATATCCGCTCATGGATTTACCACTCTCTGTCCTGATAACATAGAAATATGTATCGTCAGGTAATGGATTGCCTTTATGATCAATCCCGTTCCAGGTATTATCATAATTACTGTTCCAGTAAACCTTGGCCCCCCTTCTGTCGAATATGACAATCTCTGTTTTGCCAAGGGATGTGAGGCCCCTTAATACTAAATAATCATTCTTACCGTCCATATCAGGGGTGATCAGTGAAGGTATCATAAGGTCTTCCACGATAATTATTAACTCATCAGTAGCTTTGGGACAGACACCGTTTGAAACCGTCCAGAGAAAATCATTCCTCCCGTATATAAGATTTGTCACTCCGGTTTTCGGATCGCTGTTATCGGAGAAATTCCCGCTGCCGGAAAGTACCGACCATATCCCGGTACCATATTCCGGCTGCAGTGCATCCATTGTTGCTTCAAAAGTATTTATCAGGACCTGGTCAGGACCCGCATCGGCAACCGGCATCTGGTCAGCGGTCACATTTACAGGTTTTACCTCGAAATAATCGGTATTATTACCAATGGTCAGGGTTCCTTTAATATAGAATGTACCTTCGGATACTTCTGTAGGGTTATGTAAAGCTTTTGTTGCATCCTTGTCGATCCAGTAAGAAAATGTCAGTCTCTCATCCGAACCGGCAGTAATTGCCGGATTAGTCAGATCGACCGTGCTCGTCGAACATATTGTCGGAGGGTCGTGGATAACAAAATTAACTGGTCCGGGTTGTTCATTAATTACCACGTTGGCTGATGGAGGGGAAGTACAATTCTCCGGATTCGTAACCGTAAAAGTATAGGTACCCGGTTGCAGACCGCTTACAGTTACCGAAGTACCGGTGCCGGGTGTGATTATTCCCCCCGGAAATCTTGTCAACCTCCATTCATATGATGCCGGCAGACCTGTAAGAACTACACTTCCCGTGGCAACAGAATGCGTGGGTTGAATTATCTGTCCGATAACAGGAGACTGAGGGGTTATTGGCTGAACGGGAATTATAACATTTCCAGACTGGGCTGATGTACAGCCCGATGCTGATGTTACCGTGAAATAATATGTCCCCGGCTGAAGTCCTGAAACAGTCCGGCTTATTCCCGAACCATTTATTTTTACAGCACCCGGATAACGTGTGATAGTCCAACTGCCCTGTGCAGGTAATCCGGTAAGTAATATACTCCCTGTTGCCACCGAACATGTGGGCGGAGTCAATGTTCCCGGGACCGGTGGCCTCGGAGTTTCCGGTTGTGCCTGTATGACGACATTTGCTGAGGGCTGGGAAACACATCCGTTGGCATTTGTTACAGTGAATGTATATGTATTTGCTGAAAGACCTGTAATAGTTGTAGTGGGCCCCTCTCCCCTTTTTGTAATTCCTCCAGGGGAAACAGTGACTGTCCATGAACCGGGCTGAGGTAATCCGCTAAGCATAACGCTTCCTGAAGGAAGGGTGCATGTCGGCTGGGTTATTGTTGCCACAACAGGAGCAGCAGGAGTCTGAGGCTGAGACTGGATGATGACATCGGATGAAGACTCTGATGAGCATCCTGTTGAGTTCTTAACTTTAAATGTGTAGGCCCCGGAATTGAGTCCGGCTATTGTTGTACTGGTTCCCGTACCTGTTATTATCACATTACCCGGGTTCCTTGTCAGTTCCCAGGTGCCGGAAGCAGGAAGTCCCGAGAGAATTACACTTCCTGTCGGAATTGCACATGTTGGCTGAGTTATAGCACCGGCGACAGGAGGTGCTGGAACAGGACTGACTGTTAAAGTATAAACAGCTGTTGCAGGCTCGCAGGGATAGCCATCAGGATTATTAGTTGTTATAGTAATAAGTATCGTTTTACCTATATCTGATTCCGCCGGGATATATACGAAATCAAAAGGGGTAGTATTTGTGGAAACCGGAATGACTGTCCCGCCGCCATTTTCTGTAATTGTGACACTTGTTGCACTTCCCCCGAACCTGTTGTTTGTAACAGTTATCATTGCTGTCCCGCAGGTAATTCCCGCGAGGCTTCCGGGTATGATGACCGGTGGATTTGCACATCCGCATGCTATTTCAAAGGATGGCCCTGTCATTGTACATCCGAAAGAATTCCTGACGGTAACCGTATGGTTTCCATTGGCAACAAGATTAAAGACCGGGGTAGTCTGAAAAACCCCGTTATCAAGCCTGTACTCAAAACCATCTCCAACCGGAGATTTTACAGTCACCACAGCCTTCCCGTATCCTGCCGAGCAGTTTACAGACACTTCGGGGATTGCGGGTAGTGGCGGAGGATCTTTTATTGTAACATCAACCGACTGGACCGAAATGCATCCAAGTGAATTAATGACTTTAAAAGTGTATGTTCCGGGAGACAGTTCCGACACAGTTGTACTGCTGCCATTTCCCGGAATACTGACATTTCCGGGATCACGCAGTAATGTCCATGGCTCATCATCCGGTAATCCGTTTATGATGACGCTGCCGGTAGACTGACCACATGAAGGATCAGTAATAATACCGGGGACCGGAGCTGATGCCGAAGGATTTTCTGTTATGACGGCGCTCCCTTTCATTTCTGTCATCCCCGCTTTATTAACTCCTGTGACCGTATAAGTCCCGCTAAGTTGATTGCCGAAGGTGATCTCCCTACCCGTTCCCTCCAGTGATGGTTCCTGGGGAACATTATTTTTAAACAATGTATATTTGACACCTGATTCCGATCCGTTCAGGCCAACATGAAGGCCTTCCGCTCCACTGCAATATGTGCCTGTTCCTGTAACTTCAAATACCTCAGGGAGACTCATCGGATTCAGAAACGGGTTTTCATTTACCAGAGCATTGACCCCGGGAGTTACAGTCAGTTGTCTGGTAATCCTGAATGAGCCATAATTTATATATACTGCCACTTTGGTCGGAGAGAGCGGTGATGAGGCAGAGCTTGAAATAAAAGTAAGGTCCGGGGTGGAATTTACTTTAAAATCCACTGAGCTTATCAGGACAAAATGCGTAAGTAGTGTTCCCGGAGGTTCAGATGAAATAATCGTACCGGATTTTGATATTTTGGGAGTTGCTGCAAGCTTTACAAGTGTCTGGTCAGGATATCCTGAAAGATTCCGTTCCACTGCCGGTTTAACTGTAAACTGCTGGTAATCCAAAAGTCCCGAAGTGGAATTATCAATTTTAGCTGAAAGGTTTCCTCCGGTGTAAATAAGTGAATTCATCAGGAAACCGAGCTGACAGCTGGCTAACTCGAAACTCTGGGATGGATCAGTATTTTGAAGAAATACATCAAACTCCAGAGTTCCGGAACCGGTCTGGATAATATTCTGAACAGTAATATTAAAACTCTGACTTTGCGCATTTAAAAAAGCCGGGGAAGCAAAAAATATCAATCCCACTACCCTCAGGAGATGTTTCAGCTTTAATATATTATTTTTTAGTCTTGTCATTCGCTGTGAAACCGATGAAAACCTGCACACAACCATGAGGAAATCAACAAGTTAGTCCTCAAACTGTTAAATTCAGGATGGTATAGCTCCCCTTCCCGGCAATGCAAACTATAAAAATAGGCATTCCTGCAAAATTCAACTTATTACTAATCAGTTTTTTGTCAATTAAAATGGTGGTATCGTCAAATTATTACAGCCATTAATAAAACTATATTTGTATTTTGTCAAATTGTTCAAATTCCATCAACTATGATAAGAATGCTATTCACCTTAATTACTTTCCTTGTTTTGTTTTCATCGTCATCGGGACAAAAAGCTGCTGTAGTTAAAATATATGAAGTACCGGAAGTGAAACAGGCTGTAGCAGTGGACAGGAATTATTTCTACGCAATAAATAACAGCACCATAACGAAGCACGATAAGAAGGATGGAAAACTTCTGGTAAAGTGGGATGGTACGGGAGAAGGTATATCTCATCTTAACAGCGGCATTGTTATCAAAGGACGACTTTTCTGTGCTTCTTCGAATTATCCTGATTCTCCCATGGCAGGATCGGTGGAGATATTTGATACATCCACCCTTGAACATATCGGAAATTATAGTTTTGGTATTTATACCGGATCCCTTACATGGATAGACTGGTGTGAAGGATACTGGTTTGCAGGTTTTGCGCATTATACAGGCGCCGGATCAAGTGAAGGAAAAGACACCCGATGGACAACAGTTGTGAAATTCGACAAAAAATGGCGGAGAGTCGGATCGTGGATATTTCCTGAGGAAATTATTCAATTGTTCATGCCCAAAAGCAATTCGGGAGCTGCATTTGGAAGGGACGGGAAATTATATTGCACAGGACACGACAGACCTGAAATTTATGTTATGGAAATTCCCGGTACAGGTTTTACCCTGAAGCATATTAAAACAATCGAAACGCCGGTTCCGGGACAGGGTATAGCTTTTGATCATTCTGAAAAGGATAAAAAGATCATTTATGGTATCAGGAGGAATGAGAACCAGGTAATCGCATTTGAAATTGAGTGAAAAAAGAGAGCCAGCCCTGTAACTCTATGTAACTACTCCTAACCTGATTTAGAATTCGTATCGAAATGGGTGGGCTGGCTGGTCTAAACTAAATAAATTACAAATCAATTCCTTTATAAATTTACACCATTAAAATGCCGAAGTCAAATTTATTTTAATGTTTACCGAATAATTTTTTACAGATTTGGACGGCAGGACTGTTTTTCAGCTTTCTCCCTTCAGGGCAGGGGTAAAAAAGCTGAACAATATTCTGTCACTCAGCTTTCTCCCTTCAGGGTCGTTGTAAAAATCAGATGACAAATGTTAATTAACATAATTAATGCCGTAATTAATTGATCCGGAATGATTTTTGTGGTAAGATAAACAGAACAAAAGAGGTTATAACTTTCCTGCCATGAAAATGAATCATCTCATCCCGGTTGTTCTTTTTATATTTTCCTTCCCCTTAACCGGACAAAACGGACAAAATTGCCCTGGATACAAAGAACCGAAAAAGATAGAAATAATTCCCGGGGGGATCCCGTCAATTGATATGGATTATAACATAATCAATGCTGAAGCTTTAAATGATTCGGTATATCCACCAGCCTGCGAATCAGGAAAAGACAGCATCTTTAATTACCCTCCGGAGATCAGGTCATTCCGCGATTTAACAATAGCAGAAGCGAGGGAATTCTACCCTGGAGCACACAGATTTTACTCAAAACGGCGTATGATGCCTTCACCTTATGAAAAATCATTTGTGATAAAGCATCGCCCGGATCCAAGGTCAAAATACTATCTGATAATAAAAGATCCCATCACCCACAGGAGAACAAACTGATACCTCCCGTATCTTCCATTTGTTTAAAAAGGCAGAGATTATGTTAATAAGTGATCCTGCATTTATTAAGTATTCTTTATTATTTTTGGTCGTACTGCAGTACAATTCTATAGTCAGATGTGAAGTTAAATTGTCTCATAAATCTTAGTTTATGAAGAAAGAAAAACCCGTAGAATCATCCAGGGTCAAAAAACTCATTCAGATAAATAACTATACCTGGATTGAAAAAAGGTCCGATGTACCTGATGAAGTAGCCCGACAGAAATTCCTCCTGAAGCTTCCGAAGGCGGAAGACAGTAAGGATTTCATTGCAGGTATTCAATAAGGGACAGAATACGGCTATCCTTTTGCACGGATCTCAGATCCAAGCAATACGGTATCGGCAGTGGTCTGAGACCACAGGTACATGAGAATTGCCGCAAAGCTTTGATTTACGGCCGGATCAAAAAAGTTTCCGGATGAACTCCGATCAGTTTATGACCAGAGATTTCTTGGTATTCGGATTATTCAATCCCCTGTTCTTCAGATAATGTTCACGGGCAACATTGTCCGGCACATCAGCAGGAATCTCAATTACAGTTTTGTGATCTATCCGCAGGTATTTCATTTTAACTGCGGACTTAAGGTTTTTTGTCCTTTCCATCGTTTTCTTAAAAGCCCACAAAGATAATCAAAATTTAATTAACCTTATACAGATATCATACTGAAATAATAAAAGAATTTATTTCTTAAACTACCTTTTTAGTTAAATTTGTTTAACTTTATGTTGTATTTCAGAATTCAAACCCAGATTTAACTTGCTTAAATCCTTATAATATAATAGTTTATTAAGGTTTATTAAAGCTGATAATGATTTTCAGATACCCCCGGGATGAGAGTTTTCAGGTATATTTCCTTGCTGTTCCTGGTTTATCTCGTTGCCTGCAACGGTAAAACTGATAATAATATACTCACCTACCGGCTTAAAAGATCTGATTATTCCGATAAAATAAATGTAACAGGAACTGTTCAGGCGGTGGTAAGCACACCTGTCATGTCACCTGCAAGTACTTTCGGACAGATGACAATTGTTAAACTTGCCCCGGATGGCTCCTTTGTGAAAAAAGGAGACACCCTGGGTGTTCTTACCGTTCCTGAATTATCGTCCAGGTACAAGGAAATTCTCATATCAATAGAAACTCTTGAAGCAGAACTGAAAAAGTCAGAAGCTGACAATAATATGAACATTGCTCTTCTTGAAGCCCAGCTTGAAACCAATAAAGCTCAGATGATGATCTCCTCTCTCGATTCCCTGCAGATGAAGTTTGCAACAGGAGTACAATCTGAACTTTTGGAACTGGAGATAAAGAAATCTCATATTGAAAAGCAGAAGACAGAGAGAAAGCTGGCAGCTGCAAGGTTGATTGGTGAAAATGACATCAGACAAAAAAGAGCAAGGATCATCCAGGAAAAGATGAATGCACGGAACTATGCCGATCAGATAGCTTCAATGACTCTGATTGCACAGAGAGACGGGATTGTAATGAGGACTCAATCACCCAGATTTATGATAAGCAGTCCTACCGGAACCGGATCATTCGGAGGTCCGGTCAGGGAAGGAAGTGTTATTTTCTTAAGCAGTACACCAATACTTCAGTTCCCGGATCTCAGCAGAATGCAGATATCAGCCGATGTGGCTGAAGCCGATTTCAGAAATATTGAGAAAGGCCAGAAGGTTTATATAACAGTATATGCTGCCGAGAGGCTCATGACAACGGGTAAAATAAACCGGAAGAGCCTTTCAGGAAGCATGGCTCAAAGGTATTCAGGATCAAAAGTGAAATCGTTTGAGGTAATTATTGATGTTGACAGCTGTCACTCAAAAATGAAACCTGGGCTCAGCGCCAGTTGCGAGATTATCTTAAATGAAATAAAAGATACACTTTTTGTCCCTACACTTGCCATTTTCGAAAAAGACAGCTCAAAGCTGGTCTATGTAAAACAGAAAAAGGGATTTGTCCCTGTCCGGATTGAGACCGGGACATCAGGAAGTTCTTTTACAATAATAACAGCAGGTCTGTCGGGTGATGAGGACATTGCTCTGAGAGAACCTCCCGGTAAAATGATATCAGTTAAAGATACAACCAACAGATTAAAAAATAAATAAACATGGATACTGATGACAAGAAGAGTAATAATACTTATATTAATTCTACTGACAGCCTGCAAGGGTAAAAATATAGCTGATACAGAGGTAACTACCGTTAAACGGGGTACTTTTCTTGAAGAGCTTACAGAGCAGGGAAGTGTTCAGGCTGTAAATTCAATCTCAATTACGGCACCTGTTATCTCCTACCGTTACGGGTCGCTTAAGATTGCAAGGATCGTTGATGACGGTGAAGAGGTCAGAAAAGGTGATACTCTCATGATTTTTGATCCCTCCGAAATTAAAAGAGCAATCATTCAGGCTGAACAACAGCTGGACATCGCGAAAGCAGAGTATGAAAAGCTAAAATCCTCCCAACAGTCAGAAATAGAGGATCTTGAAGCCGATCTTGAACTGACTGTCATCTCTCAGGAAATAGCCAGAATCAATTTCGAAACAGCTACCTATGAGCCTGAAGCCACAAGGAAGGAGATTAAACTTCGCCTGGAATCTGCCACGATTGCTCTTGACAGGGCAAAGGAGCAGATAGAGAACAAAAAAGTCATTCACAAGGAAGATCTCCTCCAGAAATCCCTGACGATTAACCAGCTTACTACCACTCTGGCTGATGCAAACGCCTCAATGAAAAGCCTGTATGTCGTCAGTCCTGCAAATGGCATAGCAATTAAGGAACAAAACTGGAGCACACAGCAAAAATGGGGTGCCGGTGATCAGCCTTATTCAGGCTCTAAATTGATTGAGTTACCTGATCTTGATCAGATGAGAGCCGAAGTTAAAATAAACGAAGTTGATATTTCAAAAGTACTGCCGGGCCAGAGAGTGGAGATCCGGCCTGACGCTTATTCTGATTCCTCCTACACCGGAAAAGTTGAACATGTTGCAAATCTTGCCCAGAATCTTGATTATAAATCAAAGATAAAGATTTTTCCTGTACAGATCCGGATAGAAGGACAGAGCAAAACCCTGCTTCCGGGGCTGACTGTCAGCTGTAAAATCATTGTCAGCGAAATTCCCGACGTACTCTTTATCCCTCTTGAAGCACTTTTCAATGAGCAGGGAACAGATTATGTCTATATCCGTTCCGGATCAGGCTTTAAACGCCATAACATTAGGACAGGTTCAGTCAATGCTGATTATGTTATTGTCAGGGAAGGACTTGAAGAAAATGATGTCATAGCGCTTTCCGATCCTTTCCTTAATAAGGAGGAGATCCGGGAAAAGAAGTCAGATGAACCGGGAAGTACAGCAGGACCAGGTTAAAAAACAGGAGAAAAGCGAAAATGGGAAAAATCAATTTACAGACTGCCCAATATAATAATATGATACATAATATTATTTTATTGGCACTTCTCACTGTGACTGTTTCCTGCAGCACAGAGAATAAGAATGTCTATATAGTCCGGAGAGGACCGTTCACACAATCTATAGTTGAAACCGGAGAACTCCAGGCTGTAAATGCTTCTACTTTGACTATGCCGAGGATCAATTCAATTTATGGTTATAATTTTAAGATAATCGAACTCGCTGAACATGGCAAGCAGGTTCGCAAAGGTGATCCGGTATTCCGGGTGGATCCTTCATCTGTGCAAAAATATATAATTGAAAAAAGAGAAAGCCTTGAAAATGAAATTGCTTCTGCTAATAAACTTAAAGCAGAGATATTAAATAATATGCAGGATCTAAGGGCGCAGCTGAGGAATGAGCAGGCTTCATATGAAATAAAAAAATTACAGCTCGATAAGTCTGCTTTCGAATCGGAAGCTGTAAGAAAAGTTATTGAGCTTGAATTCCGGCAGGCAGAAATAAAGCTTGACAAAATAAAGAGAAACCTTATGCTGAGGCCTAAACTCGACAGCCTCGATTACCGGATTCAAAAAATAAAGGTGATCCAGAAAGAAAATGAACTGCTGGCAGCAGAGAAAACTCTGAATCAATTGATTGTACTTAGTCCGCTCGATGGAATTTTTGTCGTGGCAAATAACAACAGAACCAATCAGATAATAAAGGTTGGCGATGAAGTATATCTGTCGAGTATAGTTGCAAGGATCCCGGATATCAGGACCATGAAAGTTAAAGG
>CAYPHL010000026.1:18911-20026 GCA_964410385.1 uncultured Rikenellaceae bacterium
GAGGAAAATAAACATTTCTATCTGTTTGTCACGAAGAGAGGAAAAATAAGAAAAACTGAAATTAAAACAGGTCCTTCAAACAACATGTATACGATTGTTTCGGGTGATCTGAGACCGGGACAGGATCTTGTCCTTCCTGAAAATATTTTAAAAAGGTAAAGGGTATTAATATGCAGATCGAAGAAAGTATTAGGATCGCATTCTATGGATTGCGTGATCATAAGTTCAGGTCATTTCTGACGATGCTGGGCATTATTTTCGGAACCGCTTCTGTAATAGCCATGATATCGATTGGTGAAGGTGCAAAAAAACAGGCTATGGCAAAATACCAGGATCTGGGGGTCAGCAATATAATTATCCGTGATAAGGACTTTACGGATACAGAACTTGAACAGGTAAGAACAAAATTTTCCCGGGGATTATCTCTGGGAGACACAAAAGCTATATGTGAAATTCTGCCAGGAGTTAAAGGGATTGCTCCCCAGGCAGAAGCAAAGCTTGATGCCATGTACGAGGACAAGTCGGCGAAGGCTAATGTAATAGGCATTACCCCTGAAATAACAGGCATATTGAATTTCAGGACAGATAAGGGAACCTTTATTGATTCGGATCATTATGAAAGGCAGCTGAAGGTTTGTGTTCTGGGTGCTAACATTGCATGGGAGCTATTCAACTTCGAAGATCCGGTTGGCAGGTATATCAAACTGGGAGACCAGTGGTTTGAGGTTACGGGCGTTCTCAGGACCAGGGCGCTCTTTACCGAAACAATCGGTGAGCTTGCAGCCCGCGATCTTAATAATGATGTGTATATTCCACTTTCCACTTTCGGGAAGAGGATACCAAAATCAAATATACTTTCAAGTGAGCTGAAACAGGTTGCAGTCAGGCTTGAAAGCTCCGGGAGCTTACTGGAATCTGCAGACATAATAAGGAGCATCCTGTCAAGACGTCATTTCAATAATGATGATTTCAGTATTATTATACCTTACGAACTGATGGAACAGGAGAAGCGTGAAAGCCGTATCTACAATCTTCTGCTGGCGTCTATTGCAGCAATATCTCTTATTGTCGGGGGGATAGGCATAATGAATATAATGCTTGCATCTGTTCTGGAA
>CAYPHL010000026.1:20126-41397 GCA_964410385.1 uncultured Rikenellaceae bacterium
CTGAAGCCTGTCGAAGCAATCAGGCATGAATAATAATTAAGGAATTTTCTCTCTCTAGCTATTGAGCAGTAATAAATATCAGTTCATTACCATATGCTGTCCCTGCACCATTAGTTGCATATGCCCTTACATGGTAAGTCGTGTTTGGAGTCAGTCCGGTAAGTGTGCTGGTAAATGTTCCCGGCCCTGATCCATCAATTGTCCTGCTGTCTGAAATTACAGGATCTGAGGAAATGTTCCAGCAGATCCCTCTTACTATGACCGGTATGCTGCCGTCACTTGTAATGGTACCTCCGCTGACTGCACCGTTTTGAGATATGTCAGAGACCGCAGTTGTTGTCAGAACCGGTTTATCAGCTGATAAAGTTGTGAAATTAATTTCCGATCCGTATTCAGTAATACTGTCACGGCTTATATATGATCTTACATAATATTTTGTTCCGGGTTCCAGATTCTGCAAAAAACTGGTATATCGTCCTGATCCTATGGCCATTTTGTATTCGGTTCTTGTACCTGACACTCCAGGATCAGGGTTCTTTGAATAACAATGCCCGTATTTTTTTATCCCGTCTCCCGCACTGAGTATATACCCGGTAATCCTTGCTGTTGTAGGCAAAATATCCGAAACCTCGCCTGTTTCAACCTTTAGATCATTAATTTCGCACATCTGCAAAAGGAACAGGAATGATAAGATCAGATATACCGGTTGCCTGCTGTTCTTCATCGTCCGCAGCTTATTATTCCATTTTAAATTATCTGGTATGATGTAAAAGTGTTACATCCCCGACAAGGTTAAACATCATTCCGTTGGAAAAAGTACCTGTACATTTGTAAACATATACTCCCTGGGGAGAAACTTTATCCTGGTAATATCCGTCCCAGCCTTTCATGACATCAAGACTGACATATAAAAGCACTCCCCATCTGTTATATATCTCCAGCCTGTATTCTTCCACTCCTTCCCAGTAAGGATGAAAAACTGTATTCAGTTCCGGTTCATTAAGGTTGTAATAACCGTTATTCGGACCATTCAGGTTGGGTTCAAAGGCATTCGGGAACTTAATAAAGCCTTTGCCCAGAACAGTTACAGCTTTGGGTTTTACCAGCCGGTCAGTACAGCCATGATCCGTCCATACGTCAAGTGAAACATCATAAATTCCCGGATCCGAATATAAATACTCCGGATTCATTTCTGTTGATGTATTTCCATCGCCAAAATTCCACAGGTATGTTGTCCCGTTTTCCGATAAGTTGAATAATTGCATTTTCTGATCTGGCAGCATCACCAGTTCAGGTGAGAGTCTGAAATTTACAAGAGGTTTTGGATAAACTTCGACCTGCCTGTATGCATAATCACGCCCACCTTCACCGTTTACCGTCAGCTTTACATTGTAGATTCCATCCTCAGTAAAAGTATGTGTCGGTTCAAACTCTGTCGAGCTTGTACCATCGTCGAATTCCCACAGGTATGAATCTCCGTAAAGCGAATTATTACTGAACTTAACAGTGTATGGCTCACATGCCGGGTAAACGGTATCAAAGTCTGCAACCGGCGGTCCCGGGAAGATACGGATCTTGTGTGATACGGAGTCACGGCACTGTTCTGATGATACATAGAGCTTTATTTCATATTCACCCCATGATGAATATGTATGAGGAAGAGGCTCCGCCAGATCCGAATCCGAACCATCGCCCAATTCCCACAGGTAAGACCAGGTACCAGGACTGGTTGTATTTGTTATACTAACTGTAGATGCCGGAAATACCTGGTGGCTGGGCTGGGCAATAAATTCTGCCACCGGCTGCGGGTAAACATTAATTGTATCAGTTTTTGAATCAATGCAACCATAGCTCGATGTTGAGGTAAGTGTTACATAGTAACTTGCCACATCAGGAGTAAAGTTAAAATAAGTATGTGAAGGATCTTTCAGAGTCATCTCTGATCCGTCCCCGAAATTCCAGAGGTATGATTCCCCAAGAACAGATTCATTGACGAAATAACTGGTCAGAGGAGTACATCCTTCATCATTCACCCTGAAATCTGCGACAGTTGACGGATAGACAATTATATTCTGCTGTGTTGAGTCAACACACCCATAGCTTGTGGAAGCAATTAGCCTGATAGTATAAGGCAAAATGTTTGATGTCTGGTTATAATAAACATGATTTACCGGATCCCCCGAATCTGTATTAAGAATTTCACCATCTCCGAACTTCCAGAGGAAATGGGTTGAATTCAGGCTTGTATTTGAAATCATGACATCGAACGGAGGGCAATTTTCAATCCGGTCAGTTTCAAATCTGGCTTTAGGTCTGGGATGAATTGTGACTTCAGCAGAAAATTCACTTGTACAATTAAACCTGGAAGTGGCGGTTAACCTTATCTGCCGTGTAACAGGAACATCTGTAAAGTTGTTGAAGACATGACCCGGACTGGTCGAGCTGCTTGTTGTACCGTCGCCGAAATCCCACAGATAGGTAAATCCGCCACTTGTTGAATTTGTAAAATCTACCTTCAGAGGATGACATCCTTCATTGATATCCATCGTGAATTCAGCCCTGACAGCAGGATAAACCATTATGGTCCTGGTTATGTCGTCCGAACAGCCCTGAGGATTTACAACTCTCAGGGTTACATTAAAATTCGCCGTATTAACAAAATCGTCATTCCGGAAAATGTGAGAAATTGTATTCAGATCATTAGTGATAGTATCTGACCCGTCTCCGAAATCCCAGTAATAAGTACTCCCCGGCGTGGATGCATTGTTTAATTCAACTTCAAATGGAGTACAATCAATATTCTCATCGAAGGTAAACTGAGCATTTATATCCGGATGTACTGTAATAACGAGAGAAACAGTATCCCTGCACTCCTGGTTGGGCGATAGGGCTGTAAGTAATACCCTGTAGATTGAATCAATGGTTCCGGTATTTCTGAAAGTGTGTGAGGGATTCCTCATGGACGAAGTGGTGCCGTCTCCGAAATCCCACAGGAAAAAATTGTTACCTTGAGTAAGGTTTTCAAACTGCACATACAATGGATGGCATCCATCTGTGGGGGAAGCATTAAAGACAGCTTGTATATCCGGGTAGACCCTTACAATCTTTCTCATTTCTCCGGAGCAGCCTTCATTATTTACTGCCCGCAGTACGACTTCAAATTCACGGATATTACTAAATCCGGAATTTACAAAGATATGGGTTACAGGGCTCAGATCAGTGGTGATAGTATCTGAACCGTCTCCGAAGTCCCATGTATAAGTGTCTCCGCCGACCGAGATGTTTTCAAAGGTTATGACAAAGGGATTGCAGTCAATTACTCTTGGTAAAGTAAATCCTGCAATAACCTGTGGATGAACAAGGATCGGCCATGATACCGATTTTACGCATTCCCCGTCTGCAGTCGATACAGTGAGGGTAACATTATAAGTTATATCAGCGCTTCCGAAATTCGTGAAAGTATGTTCAGGAGATGGTATAACGGAAGAAGATCCATCTCCGAAATCCCAGAAGTAATTAACAGCTTTTATTGAAAGATCAGTGAACTTTACTGTAAGAGGGTGACAACCATTAAGCGCGCTTGTGGAAAAGTTAGGAGTTATATCCGGATGAACGGTAATATATCTTGTAAGCGTATCGCTGCAGCCCTCGTCGTTAAAAGCAATAAGTTTAAGAGTATAGACAACAGCAGAATTTTCTCCGTTCAGATAAATATGGTCAATTACAGGTGAATCTGTAGTCAGTATCGGGCTTCCGTCGCCAAAATCCCACAGGTATCTTTCAACCCCGACTGATCTGTTGGTAATTGTTACCGGGAACGGGTGGCAACCAACAATGTCGTTTACAGCAAAAGATGCTTCAATATATGGATGAACCACAATATCCATTGACATTGTATCGCGGCAGAATTCAGATGAAGTAGCGATCAGTGTCACAGTGTAGGTAGTATCATGATCCATGAGATTTCTTTCAAAGAGGTGGCGCGGTTCTTCTTCCGATGATGTACCTCCGTCACCAAAATTCCAGTAATAAGAGCTTGCTCCTGTTGAGTTATTGATGAATTCCACTTCAAACGGAGAACAACCTTCATCAGGATCCCTTGTAAAAGAGGCATTGATTTCAGGGAATACAATCACTTCACGGACTATCTCATCTTCGCATCCTTCTTCATTTACAACTCTGAGTTTTATCGTATAAGTCACCGGATCATCCGTATTGTTAATATAGGTTTTCGATATCCGGGGTCCGGAGGATGTTGATTTTTCACCGTCACCAAAATCCCAGAAATAAAAATCGGCTCCGAAAGATTGATCGGTAATAACTATTTCGTGGGGAGTGCAGGCAAAAACCGTATCGAAGACAAAATTTGCCTCAATATATGGCATTACGGTAACTGTGTGAAATGAAGTATCGCGGCAGTAATACGGTGATATTGCAATAAGTTTTGTTTCATAAACAATACTGTCGGGACCGAATAAATTCCTGAATGTATGTTGCGGATTCTGGTCAACTGAGGATCCTCCGTCACCGAAATCCCAGTACCAGGTATCTGTATTGCCAGTTGAATTATTCTGGAATTGAACAGCCAGCGGATCGCATCCCCTGCTCAGTCCCGGAATTGAAAAAGCCGAATAGACTTCAGGAAAAACAACAATTGTCTTTGTAAAAATATCGGAACATCCGCTTGAATTTTTGACAAGCAGAGTCACTGTATCAATGATCGGACTGTTTGTTGTGTTTATGTATGTGTGGGTAATGGAGAAAGGAGCAGGATAATTTGGTGGTGGCGGGTATAGAGTGGCCGGATCGAGGTCATATCTTATGAGTGACCCTCCGATTTCGTACTGCCAGGAAAATTCACCCTCTGACTTATCGTCAAACTGGATCTTCAGAGGAGAGCATCCCGAGGAGACATTTGTTTCGAAAAATGCAACAACAGGCGTTGAGACCAGAACCGTCAGATCAATGACCCCCGTGGCACAGGCTCCGGATACTTCAACTGAATAGTTATGCGGACCAGGTGGAAGATTTATTGCTGTCGGTAGATTACTGGTAGCATCATCAAGGTAAGTGTCAGGGGTCCACTGGTAATTTGTGCCACCGTAGGCATAAAGCTGTACGGGATCTCCATAGCAGGCTCTTACAACCACTGAATTTGTTCCTGCAACATTGGCGCCAACATTCAATCCTCCGAAGTCCGAGTAATAACCATAATACAAGCCTCCCTGACCGGCACCGGGGAAGCCGTTGAAAATTCCCAGGTGGAAAATATCTCCGGTGTTTTCAACAAGATGCTGTCCTATTGAAAGCACATTCGTATTAATTGAATTCGAGAACCACGCCATGTAACCTCCGCTTCCCGGTATCTCTTTAAAAGCACCCGGATCAATAATACCGTCGTTCCGGATTCCATCAATCAGAAATTTATCCTGGTTACCTTTTTTCACAATTATAAAAAACTGGAATTTATTTTCATCCCTGGCACGTGTAAATGCAAGCTGAGTGTTACCGGTACATCCTATGGCCGGAACAAGAGCTCCTCCCCGGGCCTGGTTCTCCACTCCCAACTGAAAAACATAGAAAGGTTTCCCGGGATCGCTGAGATTCAGACTTGAAGTTATCCTGGCAAATTTTGATCCTCCGGGTACAACAACGAGCGCCTGTTGACCACGGTTAAGTGTTGTATAAGGGGAGCCACCGACAGGTACACCTGTGCCATCATAAACATAGATACTTGTATTATCTTCTGTTGCCAGAACATAAACATGATTCGGATTGCCCATGTCGGGCACGATGTAATGACTGCCGACAATATTAACAGGCACTATCTGGTCACCGATCACATCCGCACTCTGTGATCCAACAGCCAGAGCATCGTCTTTAACAGAAACACAAATCGGTTCAGTTGCTGCAATCCGTGTTCCCGCGAGCCTGTCTGAGGCAAGGATACTGTAACCTGCAGGAAATAACGAAAAAGACTGACCCCTGTTAAGTGTAAGAGTATACGTCCCTCCTGCAGGTATAGTTGTAAATGGCTGACCATAACTTGCTGATTTTCCTGCCGGAAGAGTTATTGTAATCTGAGTATTGTCGGTGGTGGCAGCAATATCAATGGCAGAATAAGCCCTTGGCATCAAATTCCTGTTGTCGTAAAAAGTCTGAAAGGGTGTATAAAACAGGTTCCCGATAGCATTTCTCCCTTTTAATGTCCAGAGGTCAGAACCGTATGCATAATTAACTTCCCAGTAAGCGGTGATCATATTTGTGGCCGTGATGTGAAGTCCAAAATTATTGATCCCACTTGGAGTAAGAGGCTTGTTCTCAAGCTTATTATTGGCCGGATTTGCTGCCACATCAATAAAAGAAGTAAGGTTTACTGCCGAAGTGGAATTTGCAGGGATATCAACCACTATATCCTGAAATCCGTTCGGATTTGAAGTCGGATGATAAGGATTTGCCGGCATACTGATGGTGACTGTTGCGGGAAGTTCAAG
Organism: uncultured Rikenellaceae bacterium; assembly: GCA_964410385.1. Lineage (GTDB taxonomy): Bacteria > Bacteroidota > Bacteroidia > Bacteroidales > VadinHA17 > LD21. The sequence continues at coordinate 26,621 of CAYPHL010000026.1, forward strand.
GGTGGCGATTCTTAACGTACCGGGAGTCCCGCCTGTATTTCCCCTGTGCGATAACTCAGGAACAACAAACCAGAACTCTGTATCTACCTGAGAATATGATATTAATGGATGCCCGCACAAAAAAAACAAAATACCTGCGTAAATCAGGTATTTTCTAAAAATCCCTTTTACCCTGACAGACAAAATCATAAGCTGGCATAAACTTTCATGGCAATTATACGTAAAAGGAAATTAAATTGTTTGGTATAATCTGATATTTATAAACAAAGTATATGTTTAATGAACATTACTTTCAAAGGCTGTTAAAAATCCTTTTAATAAGTATACTTATTTCCCCTGCTCTTTCAGTAGAAGCGCAGGTTTATCTGAGTGAAGGATTCGAGCTCGGTGCGAGGCCCGAGGGCTGGACCGAGGAGTACACATATGGTAAAGAACCATGGAGGTACAGGAACGGCGGGCACAGTCCGAATGACAATAACTGGCTGGTACCACCGGAACAGGAGGATATTACAAGAAATCCTCCCTCTGCCTGGGAAGGTACCTATAATGCGATTTTCTTTAAACAGGGAGATAATAACGAAAGGACAAAACTCATCACTCCCCCAATGAACCTTCTTGGTGGCGCCAGTATACAGCTGAGTTTTTATCTATGTCAGATACCATGGACCTTTGAAGGATCAACCGACTGGGATGTATTGCGTGTATATTATAAGGTATCCGAAAGTGCACCATGGGTGCTGCTTCACGAATATCTTGATCCTGTTTATGAATGGGCTCCGCAAATCCTTACTCTGCCAAATCCTTCATCAACGTATTATGTTGCTTTTGAAGGACATACCCGATGGGGTTATGGTACCTGCATCGATAAGATATCAATCGAATCCATAGGTCTGGAGCCATTGTGGATAAAAGACATCGACTTTCAGCAACCTTTTACCAGTCAGGTCCCTTCAGGATCACCTGATGTCCCTTTGATGCGAATTGATTTTACAGTTTACGGGAACAGTGGCTCGGCAATCCTTCAAAACATAAATTTCACCTCAATGAATACCTCCGACAATGATATACAATCCGGAGGTGTGAAACTCTACAGTACCATTACGCAGACATTCAGCAAGGAAACACCTGTCGGATCACCTGGTGGATTTGTCTCCGGGATTGCTTCTTTTACCAATCTGAACCATTCTCTACCTCCGGGTCACTCTTACCTGTGGCTTGCTGTTGATATAAAAAACGATGTTGCTTTCGGGAATACCCTTGATGTAAAAATTGCACCAAACAGCATCCTTGCAAACGGTACTCTGTATCCGTCATCTGAAAAATCGCCCGCTGGTTCCAGAGTAATATATACTTCACAGTATTTTGAAGGTTTTGAAGCAGCACATAACTGGAGTCTCACCGGAGAATTCGAAGTAAATTCACCAAACGGTTCCGGAGGATTGCCCGGTAATCCTGATCCGTCCTCAGCATTTCGCGGGACAAGGATATTGGGAACTGACCTTACAGGCCTTGGGGCACATCCCAATAACTATGAACCTGACCTGAGTGATGCTTTATCTTACAGAGCAACCTCTCCCACTTTTGATCTTTTCTATTATAAAAACCTCAATCTGTTCTTTCAGAGATATCTTAACATTGAAGTATGGGATAGTGCATATATCCAGGTAAGCATCGATAACGGAAATACATGGAATAACATCTGGAACAATCATAATTCGTGGATCAGTGATTTTCAGTGGGCACAGCAGAGGATTGAAGTCCCTGACGAATATGCAAGAACCCATCAGTTGCAGGTGCGCTTTCAGCTGGGTCCGACAGACAGTGAGGATAATTACTCGGGCTGGAACATTGATGATGTATATCTTACAGGAGAATTCATAACCCGCGATGTAGGTGTTTCGGAATGGATTTATCCTTTAAGCGGCAGCGGCCATTCATCGGCCGATTCAGTAACTGTCCGAATTAGTAATTTTGGCGGGGCCGAAATAACAGAGCCTGTCCCTGTTGCATATTCTTTCGATGGAGGACTGACCTGGGTGGTAAATAATATGACCAGGAATATACCGGTTGGAGGTTCTGTAGTTTTTACCTTCCCCACAAAAGTTGACCTTTCCGTCCCGGGACAGAAACCTTCTGTCCTGGCAAAAACTCTGTTCCCCAATGACCAGTATACGGGTAATGATCAGTTGTCTACTCAGATTTATATTATACCGACTTATAAACCACCCTATTCTGAGAACTTTGAAACAAACGATGGTTTCTGGAGACCTACTGGAAATGAGATATGGGAATATGGTACACCTGCAGGAGGTGAGATTGATTCAGCTTCATCAGGAATGAAAAGCTGGGTGACCGGACTTAACCGTACATATGGTGAAATAATTACCCGAAGGAACAGGATAATCTTTGAAGACGATTTTGAATATGACCTTGGTTGGTCATATTCAGGAGAATTTGAGAGGAACATTCCGGACTATGCTTTTCTTCCGTATTTTGCGTGGTCAGGATATTATTGTATAGGAACGGACCTTTCCGGAAAAGGAACTTACCCTTTCAATTATGAGAATGGTATTTCGCCAGCTTCCCGATATACAGCTACTTCTCCGGCATTAGATGTCAGGAATTACAGTAACCTTACGGCAAGCTTTTATGCCTGGGTAACAGTTCAAAAGGGCGATTCACTGAAATTTGAAGTCAGCAAAGATGACGGAGTAACCTGGCATACAATCTGGAAAAATTCCCAGGGTGCAATCTCCGATGCGGATTTCATGTACAGACAATTTTCAATTCCTGAATCATCAGGCAATTCTGAAAAGTTCAGGTTAAGATTTTCACTGTTCTTTACTTCTGCATCCGGCTCTGTGGCACAGGGATGGAGTATTGATGATTTCCTGCTAACCGGCGACCTTGTAAATGTGAACGAAGGCTCACTGACTTCACCAAGCTATGATCTTTCAGGACTGACAAATCCTGTTTTTGAATCGAAGCTATGGGTTGAGACCGAACAAAGTGCAGATGGCGCGACTTTATTATATTCACTTGACGACGGCATTAACTGGACACCGGTTACAAACACTTCCACGTTTGACACATACTGGAACTGGTATACGGGGAAGCCTGTTTCGGCACTGGGTCTCAACGGATGGAGCGGTCATAGCAACGGATGGCTTACAACCCGTCATCTCCTGCCATCTGAAATGATTAATAAGAAAAATGTTCAGTTCAGGTACAAATTTATGGCTGATAAAGTGAATAATGAATTTGACGGAATAGCGGTGGACGATATAAAAATAACCGAAGCTCCTCATGATCTGGGGGTCCTGGCAATATTATCCCCTGTTACAGCCTGTGAACTGTCGGCAAATCAGAAATTCACGATAAGGCTGAAAAATTTTGGTATCCGGAACCTGTCAGCGGGAGATTCCATCAGAATAGGTTATCATATTGAAAGATCAGGCCTGATACAGGAAGATGAAGAAACCATTTACCTTACCCAGGCTTTCACAGCCGGTACAACCCGTGATTTTAACCTGACAAAAGAATTTGATTTCAGCATTGGCGGAGAATATAATGCCAGGGTATTCACTCTTGAGGATGACCCGTTTTATTATTACCCGGTATCAAATGACACACTTTATCAGCTTATCCGTGTTAATAAACCGGTAGTTGACCTGGGACCGGATATCTCAACAGTCCGTCCGGATACAGTAATTTTAAGGGCTTTTTCGGGGATAACAGGATATGATTACCGCTGGCAGGATAATTCAAAAGATTCTGTATATCATGTAAGCACACAGGGAACCTATTATGTGAGAGTATCAAATGATATCGGCTGTATTGCTTCAGACACCGTTCATGTAACCGAGCTGATTGCTGACGTGGGAGTCAGTCAGCTCATAACTCCGGCTTCAGCATGTGAACTGGGAAATAATGTTCCTGTATGGATCACTATAAGGAATTTCGGAACCGATACGGTTGAAGTAAATGACAGTATTTTTATTTACAGGAAGATAAACTCAGGCCTGCTACAGGATACCCTGATTGTTACCAGGCCACTTGCTCCCGACAGTTCAATGAATTACCTGTATTCACGGAGCTACAATTTCTCAGCTCCGGGAACATATGGGATGAAACTCTATACCCGATACAGGGATGATTACAGGAAGGATAACGACACATTAATTTATACTCTCGAGGTTTTTGGTTATCCGGTTGTGGATCTCGGTGATGATGTTACCCTTATGGCTCCTGAGTATGTCCTGACCGCACCGGCAGGCTATCAAAGCTACCTGTGGCAGAATGGATCTACACTTGGTTCATTTACTGTTGAACAGGCAGGACCGGGATTGTACTATGTTACTGTAAGCGATGATCATCAATGTACTGCTTCAGATTCAGTAAGAGTAACCCTTAACATGACGGATGTTAAACTTGACAGGATACTGTCGCCTGAAACATCGTGTGGTCTGTCGGAATCTATAACAGTTTCTGTCAGGATAAAAAATTCAGGAAACCAGCTTATAATATCCGGCCAGACTATTAACCTTGGTTACTTTGTTGATCAGGGCACACCTTATGGTGAACCTTTAATACTTACAAAGGATTTTCTTCCAGGCGATTCAATCGATTTTACATTCTCACAACAAACCAGTGTTGTGACCGGCAACTGGTACGATTTTACAGTATTTGTCAGTTTTGCTGCTGACATGAAACTTAAGAACGATACGATTACAATGCCGGTGGGAGTTTTCAAAACCCCTGCAGTAGATCTTGGAGAAGATTACAAGGTTGTTACAGCCCTCCAGTATATTCTGGATGCCGGTCCGGGCTTTGTATCATATTTGTGGCACGACGGAAGCACAGGTCAGACTTACACTATAAAAACTCCCGGAATAAATAAATGCAGTGTTAGAGTGACTGATCTTAACGGGTGTCCGGGTTACGATGAGATCAGTGTCATGCTTGCAGTTCCGGATATCGGGGTTGTTGAAATCCTCAATCCCAGAACTTCATGCATCCTCGGAACTGCTGAAAAGGTAAAAATCGCGGTTCAGAATCTAAGCAACTGGGATATCGACAAATCCGAATCCATAGAAGTTTCTTATTCTCTGAATGGCAGGACTCCGGTGACAGAACATATAGTGCTGGATGCAAATTTTGAAAATGGGACTGTTATCTATCACACATTTACCCGTACTGAAGATCTGAGTGCTTTGGGTAATTATGTAATCAATGCAACAACAATTTATACTTCGGACCTTATTCCGTCCAATAATTCATTGAACGCGAATTTCAGCGTACTCGGAAGTCCGGTTGTCGACATCGGTGGAGGCCGCGATACTATTCTTACATATAATCCTGTTGTACTTTCGGCAACCCCCGGATATGCTTCCTATAAATGGCAGGACGGAAGTACCGGCACTACCTTCGGGATCAATTCCCCCGGTGCCGGAATGTATTCGGTTTTAGTAACAGGCATAAATGGCTGTTCCACCCGCGACAGCGTTTTTGTGACATACGACGCACCGGATATCGGTATCAGCCGGATAGTTTCACCAGTTAACTCCTGCAAACCTGACCAGTACAGTTCAGTATCCTTTGAGGTTGTAAATAACGGATTTTACAGGATCCCAGGAAATGAAACGATCAATGTTACCTGCACTATAAACAACGGGAGTCCGGTAACGGAGACATTTAACCCGGGCAGTACTTTATACCCTGGTCAGTCGAGGATTATGTCATTCATTACCCCTTATGACTTTTCTGAACCGGGCAATTATCAGATCAGCTTAACTCTGAGCCACACTCCGGATAATAATACACTGAATAATTCGTTAAGCGGTTCTGTAACCATCTGGGAATTACCAGAAATAGAAATTGGTGGCGGGATGGATACTATTAAAACTTATACTTTGCCAATCACACTCGATGCAGGAACAGGATTTGCATCCTATCAGTGGCAGGATAATTCCGTGAGAAGTACATTGAATGTGACCCAGTGGAATCTGTACTGGGTACGGGTTACCGATGAAAATGGCTGCTCCGCTGCAGATTCTGTTTATGTATACTCTCCTTTTCTTGTTGATGAGTTGAAGGTCCTTCCCGGAGAAGTAAAAATTTACCCGAATCCGGTGCAGGATATACTTCACGTAAACGTGGATATGGAAGTTGCCAGGAATATCAGGATGGAGCTATTCGATCTGAACAGCATTCCGGTTTACAGGAAGGAGTTTAATGAAATTCAGTCAGCCGGTATTGAAATTTTTGTTAACGGATTTACCCCGGGAGAATATTTTCTCCGGATAACCGTTGATAAGATATCATGTACATATAAGGTAATAGTGAAATAAACAGTAATTCATCTGTTAATAAAATGAAGAAGATCATTTCGCAGGTCCTCCTGATAATCTCACTTTGCAGCTTTCTGACAAGTTGTAAGAAGGATAAAGATAATCCACCTGCCCTTCCCCCCGAAGAATCTATGACAATTGATTTCAGTAATTTCGAGCCGGGGAAAAAATCGGCAGTTGCATATTCTTCAAAAGGGATTGAAAACAGTAACTGGGAATTTGCAGCACTCGTTGCCGGATATTTCAGATCAGTAATTGCCGGAACCCTTGCCGTGCCAGTATATTCATTCAAACTTGCTTCCGGTTCAGCGCCGGTGTTCATCGAAAATAAAACCTGGGAATGGAGTTACTCAGCCAGTCTGGCTGGTATAACATATAAAGCCAGGCTTACAGGTCAGGTCAGAACATCGGATGTCCAGTGGAAAATGTATATTACAGGTGAAGGAAGCGGAGGATTTCCCGAATTCCTGTGGTTTGAAGGAACATCTGAATCAGACGGTACAGGAGGACAATGGATACTGAATCACAGTTCTCAGTTTAAAGAGCCTGTCCTCCAGATCGACTGGACAATCAGCGGAAATACTGCAGGAATGGTCAAATATACTTATATCAGAGACCTGGATAATAACAGGGATCCTGATCCTTTTAAGACAAGCAATATTGAATACGGGAAACAAACAGGATCACTTGATTCATATTATTCAATCTTTTATTTCAACGGTCTGGCATTTTCTGAAATGGATGTTGAGTGGAATTCAACCACACATAACGGGAGGGTCAGAAGTCTGTCAAATTTCGGTGATTCCAACTGGCATTGCTGGAACGGGAACCTGGTAAATGTAATTTGCCCCTTATAAAATCAATTGTCCGAAAACTACAGCCTGAGGTTCGCAACAATATCAGTTTATTCTCGTATCAGAGGACGTACCTCGTGCAAAGCCGGCATCCTGTTTTTTGACTTTCAACTACAAATTCAGTAGATCATTATTACAGCTAAGGATGCTGGCTTCTTTTTCATTTCAGAATGAAAATTCATCAATTATTCATTTACGCAATTCTATATTTGATCTTCATTCATATCAAAAAGAATGAATCTAATTAAACCAAAGATTTATGAAAAAATTATTATTTGCAATCTTTGCCGCAGCTGTACTGATATCAGGATGCGATAAAACAGAAACTGGAGGTCCGGGAAAGTTGTCGGTTAAGATTACAGATGATCCGTTCGATATCAGTTCTGTCGAATCAGCGACAGTAACTATTGCGAAAATTGAGATTCGCCAGAAAAGTGCCGATGAAGGAGAAAAATTTATTGAATTATTGATGAACCCGGTCACCATTGATATTTTTGAACTCAGAAACGGGATCACTCAGGAGCTGGTTGATCTCGAGGTTCCGGAAGGTGACTACGACCTTGTGAGGCTTTATGTGGATGAGGCAAGCCTTAAACTCAAAGACATAAATGATCCATTTAACCTGAAAGTCCCCGGGGGTGAACAAACCGGGATAAAAGTATTTATAAGTCCTGTGATCCATGTTGAGGGTGGTATTTCAGCTGAACTGCTCCTCGATTTTGACCTTTCAAAATCCTTTGTAATGAGAGGACATAATGCACAGAACGGATTTATTTTCAAACCAAGCATAAGAGCGACAAACATCTCTACAGCAGGCAGGATTGAAGGCTTTGTAAGAGATAACTCTGCGGAAAGAACCGGTATTGAAAATGCTAAAGTAACTTTGCAGTCAGATGAAGGAGAGCCAGTTGTTACTCTTACTGATCCATCAGGTTATTATGCTTTTATCGGGATCCCTGAAGGAACTTATTCAATGGCTATAACAAGCGAAAACTATGTTGATACCGGTATTGAAGGAGTTGTTGTGGTTCCGGGGAATAAAACAGTAAAGGATTTCGTCCTTGCCGCTCTCCCGGTCTATGTAAGTTCAGTCATCGAAAATGATGCTCCCTCCTTAATTGTAATGACATTTAGTCTTCCCCTGAATGACATTGTTCCGGATGCTTCTGCGTTTAATGCAACGGTTGCAGCAGTAATAAGGACAGTTAGTTCAGTAGCCGTTTCCGGCAAAACAGTCAGGCTGAATCTATCAGCTGCTGTAGTGAAGGGCGATGCCGTAACTGTTGCCTACACAAAACCTGCAACTAAGCCTCTCCAGACACCGGATGGGCTTCAGGTACCCTCTTTCACCCCAAAGATTGTAACTAATAACGTTAACTGATAATTTCAACAAATCACGGACCCGGAGATCAGCTCCGGGTTTTTTGTTTTTAAGAGACCGCCAACAAATAATTCCCGGCCCACGGAATTGATTGTAATTCAAATAACAGAAAGTTTTAGCATGCTATTTCCATTGAATTAAAACTTCACCAGGTAAATAACATATTATTTTAGTGTTTGTTATTGTTTATTAATACTTATTGATATATATTTGTAATAAAAACTTCTATGAAAACAAATCTGCCTTCTATCTTTAAAGCCTTTCAGAGGAGTGATGAGTATTTTGAAATTCTGAATGGTCCTGAAAATTCCCGGAAATACATTTTCACTCAATTGTTGTACATAGTTATTTTCTCTTTTCTTTATGGTATTGTCATGGGTAGCTACAATGGAGCATTACAAAGTCTGGTTACCGGAATTAAAATACCTTGCCTTATTATACTATCATTGCTAATATGCTTCCCTGCACTTTATGTTGTCCAATCTATGATAGGTTCAACAATGACAATTTTTCAGATGATGAACGTAATTTTCGCAGGTTTCTTTGTCTTCACGACTATTGCTTTGTCATTTGCACCAATAGTCATTTTCTTTATGATCACCAGCAATAGTTATTCCTTTCTTAAATTATTACATGTTACAATTTTTACCTTTTCAGGTATTTTTGCTGTTAAAACTATTATTAACGGGCTTAAGTTTTCATGTGAAAAGAAAAATATATATCCAAAACTTGGCATATCAATATTCAAAATCTGGGTAGTAATTCTTGCATTTGTAAGTTCTCAATTAGCCTGGAATTTGCGACCTTTCGTCGGAAGTCGTGATATGCCCTTTGAATTATTCAGAGTCCGTGAAGGCAACTTTTATATTGCTGTCATTCAATCAGCAGCAAATTTGTTTAAATCAGATGATAAGTCAAATCAGAACAGTCAGAATAAATCACCGGTAAACCAGTCTGACAGTACTTCAAATAAGAATTATGTTGACAGACGATAAAATTATGACCCTTGAAGAAGTGGCAGAATACCTCAGGGTAAAGCCACAAACGATATATACCTGGGCACAGGAAAAGAAAATACCTGCCGCAAAACTGGGCAAGGAATGGCGTTTTAAAAAATCCATTATAGATAAATGGTTTAATGAGTTTATTGACGAAAAGTTCAGGGATTTATATTCTGATTATGCATAAGTTTTTAGAGGTATCTTTCTGCCGTAGACCATGGTAATAAAACAGATAATAAAATCAATTACCTCATTAAATTATTGCATGATGGAAAGCTGATTACATTCAATCACGCTATTTTCGCTCCTGGACTTATTGTACTGACAAATAAGCCATTGTTCACAAGATTATAAAAGTCAATGCGTTAAATGATTGATATGGAAGATTTTAAAAAAAGCATTGTTGAATCTTTAGACGGAATCGATGTTGGGCTTTATCCATTTATGTCATATATTCTTCAGGATTTATGGGAATTTGGAACTGATCCTTCAGTTATTGTGAATTTAATGAAAGAAAATATCAGGGGAAACAATCTCAGAATTTTAGATTTAGGCTGCGGGAAGGGGGCAGTTTCCATACGTGTTGCTGAAGAAATTGATTGTATCGTAAAAGGAATAGACGGAATGCCGGATTTTATTGAATCAGCCAGGAATTATGCCATAAAATATAACGTACAGGATAAATGTGATTTTGAAACAGGTGATATCAGGGTCAGGATAAAAGAATTAAAGGATTTTGATGCTATAATTCTGGGAGCGATTGGCCCTGTATTTGGCGATTTATATAACACATTAAAAACTATATCAGGATCTATTAAACCATCAGGATATTTACTGCTGGATGATGGTTATATTCCTGAGGAAGTTCAGACAAACTATAATCGTTGTTTAAGGCAAAATAGCTTTTATAAGCAGATAACCACTGCAGGATTTGAAATTATTCAGGAAGTAATTTTTGAAAAGGATTTTATTGAAGAAGCGGATAGTTATATATTTAATTCTATTGAAAAAAGGATAAACGAACTGAAGATTGAGTACCCCGGTAAAGAAGAATTATTTGATGAATATTTAAAAGTTCAGGAATATGAAAACTATATGCTCGCCAATGAACTTAAAACGGGAATCTGGTTGTTAAAATTTAAAACCATATCATAAACACATTAATATTCAGAACCTGTTCCTGCCATTTGATATAATGGCAGCGAGAATTGTAACTTTGGGAAACAGATTTATGATGAACTTACTCTAAAAACAATGGAAGAGAATAAAACCGATGTATTTCCCTGTCATACAAGAAAAATTCCATTATGGCTGGTGCTTCTGGATAACATTCCGACATTAATCCTGTTTATACTCGGTTATTTGATAATAAATCAGCTTTCGACCATTGCAGCTATAGTTTTTGCCGTCTATGCTTTGTTTTCAATTGTATGGTTCTGGGCAAAAATCTGTCCCTTTTGCCACCATTACAATACGCTGGCGTGTCCATGCGGTTATGGTGCTGTTTCAGCCAGAATATTTAAACGAAGAAGCTATAAATCATTCAGGAAAGTATTCAGACAGAACATAGGCATTGTCTTCCCGAACTGGTTTGTTCCATTTGCAATAGCCATATATCTGCTTGCAACCGGTTATTCAGACAAACTATTGGTTCTGACAATCTCATTCAGCCTTACAGGTTTTGTTATAATCCCGGTAATCTCAAAACTTGTAGGTTGCAAAAATTGCGAAATAAGAGAAGACTGTCCCTGGATGAAAAGCCCGGGGAAGTCGTAAAAGGCCCGGAAGGCTTATTTAGTCTATATCCATCCATCTGCCTTATTTATGAATTTGATACAGGATATTTATTTGACTTCTCCCTTTTAGTAGTGTAACTTGATAAGATACTTGATTTTAATGGTATGATAGCCTTCCCCCATTCTGACAGTGGAACCGACTGAGTGTAGAACCGGAAGCAGAGCAGACAGATACGTTCAAAGGTTAAATGCCGGTATTATTGTAGCATTCTTTGTTCTTCCTTCTTTGCATCCTTTATACTTACATTCAGTTCAAACCCTATCAGGATAGCTATTGAGTTCAGGTAAAGCCAGAGCATTATTACCATCAGGGTCCCAAGTGTACCATAAAACTTGTTATAGAATCCGAAATTGTTTACATATGCTGAAAAGCCAAGTGATGTGATAATGAATAATATTGTTGCCATTATTGAGCCCGGAGAAATAAATCTGAAATCGGTCTTTTTCGCGGGCGCAAAATAGTATAATGAGGAAATCGCAAGAAAAAGGAGCAATACCACCATGATCCATTTTGTGAATATCAGAAGGGATACAACGATACTCCTCTCAATAACTTTAATTTCAACAAGTGTATTTACTATCTGTTTGCTGAAAATGACAATGAAGCCTGCCAGCGAAAACATGAACATCGCTAGTACAAGCAGGACTATTGATATCTTGCGCTGGTTGATCCACGACCTTGTATGGAATGGATGGGCTGAAACAACGAAAGCATGTATTATGGCATGAATCCCGTTTGTTGAGAAGATAATTGTCGCAATCAGCATTATTATGAGAAGGCCTTCGCTTTTTTTTGTAACAATATCAATAATGGATGTTTCCAGGAATTTGTAGGCATTAGCCGGGAGAATGTTTTCGAAAAGCCTGATCATTTCCTGCTGGAAATTCTGGATCGGCACAAAAGGTATGAGTGTGAACAGAAAGATAGAAGCCGGCAGTAAAGCCATCATAAGGTTGAAAGCTATAGAAGAGGCTCGTGTAACCAGTACTCCCTTCCGGAAGCCTTTAATTATAAAAGATATCACATGGCTAATCGGGACTCCGTCAAAACCGGGTAGCACAAGGTTTTCAAACTTTGCCCTTCGCTCTTGTGGTATGACCTTCCGGAAATTCATCTCCTATGTGCCTTTGCAGGTTTAATATCAGGTAATCAGTTCAGGTAAATAAATCCTAAAATAGCGATAAATTCACAAAAATCCAATGGCTGACTGTCTTTAATGAAGAATAGAACGTATGCATGCTGACTGTTTAATGTGTTACCTATGTGTTAAATAGGTTGTTTTTGTTAAAGCAGATTCTCTATAAAATAAATTTGACTTATATAGTATTTGCCTCATAACTTTGTAATAGTCAATATTGGAGTATAATTGAACCGAAATGCATAACCATGAATTATCTTGATTTAAAAAAGGGAATGGAAATCCCGGAAACGGGACGCACCATAAAGGAGATTATTGCCGCTGATCAAACTTATATAGTATATGTAGATGACTCAGATATAATATGCTGGTTAACCGGTAAAAATCATAAGGAATTCGGAAAAGATTTTGGAAGCGTCCAAAACAAGATTTCGTTCTGGGAATCAACCTGTAACAGGTTATTCAAAAGCAAAGAAGCTTTTGATTATAAATGCCTTTTAGCAGAAGGTTATGCCCGGATGCTGGACTCTGGCAATGATGAAGAAGCTAATAAGATAATTAAAAATACAGTTGACAGGATAAAACTTCAGGGGAAACAAATCCTGAGACAGGATTACCTAGTTGCAAGTCTTGCAGCTACAGCTATCGTGAGTACATTACTGGTATGTTTTGTATTGACAAAAAACTATCTTTTATCTGTTATTGATAATAACATATATGAAATATTCCTGGCTGGCTTCTTTGGGGGTATAGGATCCTTTATCTCATGCATGATCAAAACAAGGAATTATGATCCGGAAATATCGATAAGCAGACAGATTCATAAAATAGATGGAATATTAAGAATTGCTTATGGGCTGGTTGCCGGAGTAATAGTTTCTCTGGGTATAAAGGCAAATATTATCCTGGGTTTCGTGGATTCTGTAGAAAAGAATATATACATACTCTGCTTTCTGGGAGCCATATCAGGAGCGAGTGAATGGTTTTTGCCAAATCTTATTAAAGAATTTGAAACTGATGAAAGCAGGAAAATAAAAGAAATAAAAAAACAATAGGCCAGATTACAAGCATTAAATTTCCCTCCCGATGAAAAAAATCATACTTCTTGTTCTTGTCCTTGTTATTACGGTTAATCTTACAGCTCAGAAACGAATTAACCTTGATACATTAAATATTGAAGAGCTTAATGTGTACAAAGATAAAGCTGTCAAACTCAGAAATGCAGGAAAAATTGTGACATTAACAGGTTTGGGTACTGCAACTGCAGGATTGATCAGTTCAGTAATATGGAGTTCAGTTTTTGAGGGTGAGAGCGGCGAAGGTTTCATAACATTGGTTCCTGCGGCAATTGGTGTGGCAGCAGTTATTCCTTCCTTACTAATTGGTATTCCTATGTGGACAACGGGGGGTAACAGAAAGTCCAAAGCTGAACTTGCTTTAAAGAAGTTTGATATAATGCCTGAAAATTCAATGGCACTTGGTCTGGGAATAAGATTAAGTTTTTAACAGATACTGAACATTATTCATATTATTCATATTTCAATGCTTCAACCGGATTTCTGGTTGCAGCAGTCCAGCTTTGCCATGACACATTGGCCTTTGCTCTTTCCGGTATTTTTTTTATCCCGGGTAACTTTATAAAGAAAAAAAGCTTTCCGGCGTTCACAAATTATTTACTCAGCTCCCGGAAACCAACCATGGGTTATTAGATCCTTCAAATAAATTTGACTTAGGTATTTTGGTGGTGTATTTTTGTATTGAATCTAAACAATCTGAGATCTGAAAATTGATATTCATAGTGAATTATTTCAGAAATCTTTTAAAGAATTAATACTTGATCAAAATGAAAATTTCCAGACGGAAATTTGTTGGAATTGCATCCACTGCTTTAATTGGCTCCACTGCTTTCGGACTACATCCTGTTCACAGAAATAGCTTATACGGAAAGCCAAGAAAAGAAATTGTAAGCATCGTCCGGGTAATTGATGGAAATATTGCAAGAGCTGTTGAAGAGGCAATCGATCTTTTAGGTGGTATTAAAACGGTTACCAGGGGGAAAGACACAATAATGCTGAAACCTAACCTTGTTGCCGAAAGTCCTGTATTTACTACAAAACTCGTTGTTGTTAAAACGCTTGCACAGCTGATGAAGAAAGCCGGGAAAGAAGTATTGATCGGAGAAGGTTCTGCAGCAGCCTCTTCTTTCAACTTCATCAACAATGAAACCTTCAGAACCAATAAAAGGCAAATACTCGA
>CAYPHL010000027.1:0-5909 GCA_964410385.1 uncultured Rikenellaceae bacterium
TCCGGCATATAATGAGACTGTCCGTTTTTCCAGGATCCAAACCAGAGAAGGATGAGTTTCAGATTGTTTCTCCGTGCATCTTCCAGCAGTTCATCCACAACAGAAAAATTAAACTTCCCTTCCACGGGTTCTACAAGTGACCATTCCACGGCAGCAAGAACTGTATTCATGCCGGATTTTTTTAATACGGGCCAGTATTCTTTCATATAATCCCGGCTCGAGGAGCTTGAATTATGAAGTTCACCGCCAAGAACAAGGAAGGGTTCTCCGTCCACGATCAGTTGTGTTGCATTCCCTCTTTTCTCCAAAAGCGGTGCGGGAGGTGCAGGCTGTTCCGTACAGGAAACTGAACAGATAAAAATAACCAGAATGATCGCTAATACTAATGTTTTCAGGTTTTTCATTTCTTTATAAATATAAATTTCGTTCCCCATCCTTCGAGGTCAAGATGGATGATAATATCATTACTCCCCTGAGATTTGCCTTTAAGACGTTTTATGTCTCCTGAAGTTGCATCCCATAATTGAGCTCTTCCTTTGCCCTCAAGTATAGCGCTGCAGGACAACGGGGCAGTCCCCTCATTAAAGAAGAAATAGAGTTCTCCGTCGGGAAACCTCCGGTGGAGATATTTTATCTGGGGTGATGAAGGATTAAGTTTTACATCAGGTTCCGGAAGGAAGTCAATCACATCCTGTGTAAGCTTGCCGGAAGGTTCTGTTATTGCTCCGGGTATTTCAGCCGGTTCCGTTGCATCTCTGAATGTCTTTCCGGTCATCATAAGCTGCCGTTTTCCGCAATATATCACTTTACCTCCCTCTTTTGCGAATTCTTTAAGCTTTCCGGTGGCCGTTTCAGAGATCACACTTATTGAAGGAATTATAATTGCTTTATATTTCTGGTCGCTGAGATTGATAAGAGATCCGTTGCGGATTGTAAGGACAGATTCAAAGGCCTGTTCGTCGACGAAATCAAAATCGACCTGGTTTTCAGTGAGCTGTTGAGCAATATCAAGCATGCTTTTATTTGATTCATTGTCTCCGTACCACATGCTCAGTGTCGGGAAATAAACTCCCACCTTTGCTGCTGGTCGCCCCTGTGATAAAAGGAAGCTCGCTCTGTTTATATATTGAGCCACGTGAGGGAAGGTGTCGGACTGGAAGAAGCTGGTTCGTCTTACCGTTGGGGCAGGGGGTTTTTGTATTGGTTTAGCCTGAGGAAGTTGTGGAGCCGGAGCCTGCCGGGTCGTTGAAGCCGGCATGAACATTATCTGGACGAAGTTTATTCCTCTTACGAGCTGGTAATCGAGAACCCATTTTGCCTCGGGTACTGTCGGCCGGTAAGTGTAGGCTGCAAAACTTTCTGTGAAAGCGCGGGGTTTACCGTATAAGTGTGCCGCGGAAGAGGCAAGTTTCGGGTAATCGGCTACATGATCCATCCATATCTGGGCCCAGATGGCATCTACACCGGGGATCCCCACATTCCGCATGTTTTTAAAGAAATCCCCTGAAGATCTTATCAGTCCCGGCAACTGGTCCTCGTGGTTGAGATGGACTATATATTCAATATTATTTTCCCTGCACCAGTCTGCCTGGACTGTGAAGAAATTATCCCTGAACAGATCTGACCAGACATCCCAGTAATCTGCTTTCATCCTTTTTGCTTCCTCACTGAGCTGAGGCAGAAAGAATGAAGCGAGAAATGGTTTTATATCATAACCTTTTCTGGTTTTAAATTCTTCCAGGATCTTTGGTGTCCAGGGGGTATAAGCAAAATCGGGCTCATCGCCCATGAATCCCATGAATGTTTTTCCGAATTCATCACCGATATATTCCTTATATTTTTCGTGTGTCCATGAAAGGAACTGTTTTGTTGCAAGCGGATTAAGGTAATCCATCAGTGAAGCCGTCGTATCCTTTCCGCGTGTGGGATTGTTCACTGACCGTGTCTGTGAGGAGCGGAAGCGGTTTCCTGCAACAAATATTCTCCAGTCTCCTTCCGGAGCGGTCCAGTCGAGTGTTCCGGATGTAATATCAATAACCCTGCTTGTTTTGTCAGTGTTGTTGTAAGCAACAGCGCTCAGTGCATAATGCGGCATTTTAGCATAAACCCTTATCCCGCTTTTGACATCGATCCGTTCTGTAATAACGAGTCCCTGCATCTTAAGATCCGGACACTCCTTGCTGAACTTCCCGCCCGCAAATCCGCTTGGATATTTTCCTTCATCCTCGATCCAGACTATCATTCCTCTTTTTTTTGCCTCATCAACAGCAATTCTGACCATTTCAAACCATTCAGGGGAGAGGTATTCTGCTGTCATTCCATAACCTGCTTCGAGCATTACACCACGGAATCCCATTTCTCTGATCCTGTCGAGGTCCCGCTTTATTACTGTATCAGACATATGACCATCCCAGCCCCACCAGAGGATCATACCATTTTCTGGAGGAGGGGTCTTAAACCCTGGGGCAAGCTCCCTGATACCCATATCACTTATTTTCTGCCACGCCTTTTGTGCCCCTGCCAACGAGGCTGTCAGAAGTATCATGACCATTAATGTGATCTTTTTCATTTCCGGGTGTTTAATGAACATCAAAAATAGTTCAATATGTTTTTATTGTGAAAATCACATCGATTATTTTACATTTTTTGGTAACTTGTAAGGGAAATTTACCTGATCCATAACTTTAACCCATTACAGCAATGAAAATTATCGGCTTTGGGGTGCTGGCATTTGTTATATGGTCTGTTTTTTCGTCATGGGTATTCAATGATAAATTGCTTCCCGTTTTCCGGAAAAAAACACCGGTAGTGACAGCTCCCGACAATGAAACCAGAGTGGCAGATTCTTTAGCACAGCTTAAAGCATCTATGCCCAAAGATCTTCTGATCTACTTCGATTTTGACAGATCAAAATTAAAAACTGATCCGCAGCTGGCAGGCAGCATTGTTCCTTTCAGATCATGGCTTGAAAAATATCCCGGTTCAAAATTACTGGTCACTGGTCATACCGACCTGATCGGCACACCTGAATACAACATACAGCTGGGACTGGAGAGAGCCTGTATAGTGGCGGATCATATACAAACCCTCGGGATAAATGGCAGCAGGATAATTGTGGAATCCGCAGGAGAAGGGCGGCCAATTGCCGGGTATATTACTGAAGAGAACAGAGCAAAGAACAGAAGGACAGAAATAACTATAAAAATGCAATGATATGATACTTACATTTATGCCACTTGCCATGTCTGTAGCAGGAGCAGTGATCCTGATAATTGCACTGCTTCTGGTTGCAGCCGCGATCGGGGTTGTTACGACCTGGTTTTATGCAAAATCAGTTTATACGCCTGTCATCAAAAAGCTTGAAGAAGAAAAAGCGGAGCTTCAGAGAGAGGTATCAGGGTTGAAGGATAATGTAAGGAGGCTGGAGAGGGAGATAGACGGATTTAAAACGAAAATCGGGGAACTTGAGAAGGATGTATCCGACAAGGAGAAGAAGATAAAGGAACTTCAGAAGAAGGCAAAGGAATAATCCGTGAAGGATTCCTCACTGCGTTCGGAATGACAGTGCCACGACGGGTAGTCCTGAATATCACTGCGTTCGGAATGACGGTGCCACGACGGGTAGTCCTGAATATCACTGCGTTCGGAATGACGGTGCCAGTAACCGGGCAGGAATTTATTGGGTCTTAATCCTCGATTGAGGCATGATATTCCTGGATCGACCGGACAGTATAAGCTCCGTTCTGGCGGTCCTTTATGCCTTTGGTTGCTGACAGGGCAGCTGACGTTGTTGTTATGTAAGGGATCTTATACCTGATAGCATCCTTTCTTATATAGGAATCGTCATACTCGCTGAGCCTGCCTGCCGGGGTGTTCACAACCAGGTCAATCTCGCCGTTCTTGATGGCATCAACAATATTTGGTCTGCCTTCATGAACCTTCAGTATGAGTGTAGCCGGTATACCGTTTTCTTCAAGGAATTTTCTGGTCCCGCCGGTAGATATGATTTTAAACCCCATTTCATGGAAATTCCTGGCAGCTTCCAGTATCCTTTTCTTATCGCGGTTTGCAATAGTTATAAGCACGGTACCACTTACAGGGAGAGGAGATTGGGTTGCTTCCTGTGACTTGAAGAAAGCCATTCCGTAAGTATCAGCCATACCCAGAACCTCTCCTGTGGAACGCATTTCAGGACCAAGCAGGGGATCTATGGCAGGGAACATATTGAATGGAAAGACAGCTTCCTTTACACCATAATATTTTACAGGCCTGTTTTTAAGATTGAAATCAGACAACTTCTGTCCCAGGAGTATCTGGGTGGCTATTCTTGCCATCGAAACGTTGCACACCTTTGAGACAAGCGGTACTGTCCGGGAAGCCCGGGGGTTGGCTTCAAGGATATATACAACATCTTCATATATGGCATACTGAATATTCATGAGCCCGACGACATTTAGTTCCATGGCTATTCTCCGGGTATAATCATAAATAGTCTTTTTGTGATCTTTCGGGATGACTACCGGAGGGATAACACAGGCTGAATCGCCGGAATGTATTCCGGCATATTCAATATGTTGCATAACAGCCGGAACGAAAGCATCTACTCCGTCAGAGATTGCATCTGCTTCTGTTTCTATTGCATCTTCAAGAAATTTATCAAGAAGAAGAGGCCGGTCTGGTGAAACTCCCACTGCTTTTACAACATACTCTTCAAGCATCTGCTCGTCGAGGATTATTTTCATTGCACGGCCCCCAAGCACATAAGAAGGGCGAATCATTAGCGGATAACCTATTTTTTCAGCTATTGATAATGCCTCATTCAGATTACTGGCCATACCTGATTCAGGCTGTGGAATACCAAGTTTTTCGATTATATGTCTGAACCTGTCACGGTCCTCGGCAAGATCAATAACGTCAGATGTTGTTCCCAGTATCTTTACGCCAGCATCAGTCAGCTCACGTGCAAGATTGAGAGGAGTCTGGCCGCCGAACTGGACAATAACTCCTTCAGGCTTTTCCTTCTCATAGATGCTGAGAACATCTTCGGCAGTCAGCGGCTCGAAATAAAGCTTGTCAGAGGTATCGTAATCAGTGGAAACAGTTTCCGGGTTACAGTTAACCATTATTGATTCAAAACCGGCATCCCGTATCGCAAAAGCTGCATGAACACAGCAATAATCAAACTCAATACCCTGGCCAATCCTGTTGGGCCCTCCGCCAAGAACCATGATTTTTTTCCTGTTGCTCACCCTTACCTTGTCAGGTGCATTGTAGGTCGAAAAATAATATGCTGCATTTTCAACACCACTGACCGGAACGGGTTCCCAGGCTTCCTTTAAACCCAGGGAAAGACGTTTTTCCCTTATATCATTTTCAGGGATATCGAGCAGCTTTGACAGATACCTGTCGGCAAAACCATTCTTTTTTGCACTGATCAGGACATTATCAGGGGGGAACGCACCTTTGGATGTAAGGATTTCTTCTTCCTCCTCCACCAGTTCCTTCATCTGTTGAATGAAATACGGTTTGATGAAAGTTCTTCTGTAAAGATCTTCAACATCAGCTCCTTTGCGCAGGGCTTCATACATAATGAACTGCCGTTCACTGGACGGGTGTTTTAACATTATAAGAAGCTCCTCGAGTGATTTTTTGTTGAAATCTTTTGCAAATCCAAGTCCGTAACGTCCGATCTCAAGTGACCGGATAGCTTTCTGAAAGGCTTCCTTATAAGTCTTTCCGATGCTCATTACCTCTCCAACAGCATGCATCTGGGTTCCAAGCCTGTCTTCAAGACCTTCAAATTTCTCGAATGCCCATCGGGCAAATTTCACCACCACATAATCGCCAGACGGAGTATACTTGTCCAGTGTTCCGTCTCTCCAGTAAGGTATTTCATCGAGAGTAAGACC
>CAYPHL010000027.1:6009-40401 GCA_964410385.1 uncultured Rikenellaceae bacterium
TGAACACCCATTGCATCAACATTCTCGATAAAACAGACTGTGATCATCTGGTTTTTTGAATCTCTCACAACTTCCAGTTCGAGCTCTTCCCATCCCGCAACCGATTCCTCGATAAGTATCTGGTTGACTATGCTTGCAGCAAGACCCCTGCTGGCAATAGTTCGGAGCTCTTCCAGGTTATATACCAGTCCTCCTCCCGTACCTCCCATGGTATAGGCAGGTCTTATCACTACCGGATATCCCAGTTCAGCCGCGACCTTTTCAGCCTCTTCAACACTGTTCACCGCCTTGCTGTGAGGCATCTCAATGCCGAGACGGTTCATCGTTTCCTTGAAAGCCGTCCTGTCCTCACCGCGCTCAATGGCATCAATATTTACACCGATAACCTTAACATTGTATTTTTCAAGAATACCTTTTTTTGCCAGAAGCGATGACAGATTCAAACCTGTCTGCCCGCCAAGGTTGGGTAGCAGGGCATCAGGACGTTCCTTCTTGATAATTTCGGTTAGTGCATATTCGTTGAGTGGTTCGATATAGGTTATATCGGCAATGCCCGGATCTGTCATTATTGTTGCGGGGTTTGAATTGACCAGTACGATCTTATATCCCATCGACCGCAATGCCTTGCAGGCCTGGGTTCCCGAGTAATCAAATTCACATGCCTGACCAATAATAATCGGACCGGAGCCAATTATCAATACCTTTTCTATGTCTGTCCGCTTTGGCATAATTTATCTGAATTTAAACCGCCGAAAGATAGAAAATCAATTTTAATATTCCCCAAATTCCATCAGAGTATCCCACATTGCCCAGAAATTCTCCGGAGGAACATCTTCCTGAATATTATGTACCGTAGTAAATACAAATCCTCCGCCGGGAGCCAGGATATCAATTATCTTGTTAACCTCATCCCTGACCTGCTGAGGCGTTCCATCTCTCAGGGTTGATTGTGTATTGACACCTCCTCCCCAGAAGACCAGGTCCTTTCCGAAATCACGCTTAAGCTCCTTCAGATCCATGTTTGCAGCAGTGAACTGAACGGGATTATAAATATCAAGGCCGGCTTCTATAAGATCGGGAAGAAGAATGCGGACCGATCCGCAGGTATGCATAAAGATATTGACTCCGGGTAATCTTCGTTTGATATGCGACCAGAGATCCCTGAACCGTTTAATAACTGTTTTCCTGAGGAAGTCCGGTTCAAGAAGAGTTGCAGTCTGTGTGCCGAGATCATCACATTCGGATATGACGCTTATCCTGCCGTTCATATCATTCTCATAGAGCCAGTCGATAACAAGGTCCCAGTACTGCCATTTGTACTGAAGTACAACATCCAGAAGTTGTTCAACCCCGGCCTGATCCATCACTGTATCTATGAACCAGTTTTCATATCCCCTGATCCTCAGTGAGGTTTCGGTAAGTCCTGCACAGTTCCTGTCGATTATGACTCCCGAATCAGAAATGTTTTGTGCCTGTTCAGCCAGATCCCTGCGGATTATATCTGCATGAAGCGAAATATCCGGTACCTTGTAATGTTTCAGACCTTCTCCGATTGATGAGAAACTTTCAAGAGGATAAGTATACTGGTTGTAATATATATCTTTAAGCTCATCCATTTTCCAGAGGCAGCCCCATACATCGGTTATCTCCCTGGTACTGCCCTTATGTATGAGAATATCTTCAAAATCAGGGATCCTTCTGGCCCCCATCCGTCTTATATCACAATTCAGTTTTTTCAGAGTTTCTTCAACCGGGGTAACTATCTGCTGGATCGGATCAATCTCCTTCAGATCATATCCTGTTGACAATCCACGGTATTCCATTGCCCTGACAAAAGCTTTTTTGTTTATTCCCGTTACTGTGGTTCCCGCTATATCATAAGGGATCCTGTCCGCTTCCTTATGTCCGAGGGCAGTATTCAGTCGTTCAAAGCTTTTCATAGAAGGTCACAGATTTAATGGTTTTATTTTCGGGATGAGAAGATGCATTATTCCGAGGGCGAAAAAATAACCGAGTGAAGCTATAAGGAAGGGTATTGTATAACCTTCCATTCCCATATTCTGGAGAAGACCGCCGACAAGTTGTGCTATAAGTGCACCTCCGACGGCCCCGGCAAATCCACCTATACCCGTAACGGATGCTGTTGCTTTACGCGGGAAAATATCAGACATCAGGCTGAAAATGTTTGCCGACCAGCCGCAATGTCCGCCGGCAGCAAGAGCAATAAGCCCTATGGCCAGCCACATATTATTCACATGGGGAACGAGCATTACAGGTAGAGCAAACACAGCACAGATAAGAAAACCCATTTTTCTTCCCTTATTGAGTGTCCAGCCCTTTTTAAGGAAGCCTGAGGTGAGCCATCCGAGGAATATACCTCCGCCCCAGGATACCAGATAGATGGTGAAGAAGGGAATGCCAATTTCCTTAAGGTTCAGGCCATATTTCCCGTTGAGGAACTTTGCTCCCCAGAAAAGATAGAACCACCAGATCGGATCAGCCATGAATTTTCCAACACAGATACCCCACACTTCCCTGGTTTTAAGCAAGGTTGTCCATTTTACTTTCTCCGGTGATTCAATGGCTATATCACTGTTGATATGATCAAGTTCCTTTTTACTTACAAGCCTGTGTATTTCGGGTTTCCTGTAAAACAACAACCAGCACATTATCCAGACCATGCTGACCGGGAATGTCCAGAGGAAGGCTGCCCTCCAGTCATTACCGAAAGCTGCTACAATAACAGGAATCAAAAGCGGAGAAAGTAGTGTACCTGCATTTGCACCTCCGTTAAACAGACCGACTGCAAAGGCACGTTCCTTTTTCGGGAACCATTCTGCCAGTACCTTATTTGCAACAGGGAAATTGCCGGACTGGCCCACTGAGAGACCCAGACGGGCAAGAGCAAATCCGATCCATGATCCTGCCAGAGCAGTGGCAGCCTGTGCAACGGCCCATAATCCTAAAGAAACCGAATACCCGGCTTTTGTCCCTATCCTGTCAACAATAACCCCCATTATCAGGAAACAGAGTGCATATCCGATCATGAAGGCACTGTTTATATGCCCGTATTGCTTTTCGGTCCAGCCTATCTCATCCTGAAGGAAAGGTGCCATGATCCCGAGAGCTGACCTGTCGAGATAAAGTAATGTCGTCGCTATAAAGAGAAAAAAAAGAATAATCCATCTTATATTGGATTTAGCCGGGAAAGATATCATCAGGAGTGATTTCTATACTGTTTATCTGAAATAAATACCTGCCCCGGATTTAAATATTTTCCCTTACAACAAATGGTTCCCTGTACTCTCTGGTAAGCAAAGCATCAGCATCAGGGGCATTAACAAATTTCATCTTCACAGGGTCGAATTCAAGGGAACGGCCGAGCCTGAAGGATATATTCCCAAGGTGCATCAGTGCACATGATTGGAAACCATCTCTTATGTCAGCATTTGCAAGTTTGGTGTTTCCTGCCCGGATAGCATCAATAAATGCCTTGTAATGGTCACCCAGACCGCTTCCTTTTTCTCCCTCTTTCCGTTCTTTGCCGTAATAAACCTGCCACTCATTCACATTCTTGGTCATAAATCCTTTCGAACCGTAGAACAGATTACCGATAACATTATCAGCGCTGACCATATAAGCATCCTCCTTGGGGTTATCACTTTTAATGCCTTCCCTGTTTGTTATCCAGTGCCTCACTTCAAACTGAAGTATTTTCTTTTTATCACCCCCACCATCGGGATTTGGAAATTCAAATATTGCGATAAGGCCGTTAGGGGTGTTCTGATCATCATCAAACATAAAATGACCTCCGGCAGCAGTTATTTTAACAGGAAGCGTTACATTCAGTCCCCACCTTGCAATATCCATTTCATGAACACCCTGGTTGCCCATGTCGCCGTTCCCGTATTCCCAGTTCCAGTGCCAGTTATAGTGGAACCGATTCTTTGAGAAAGGCCTTTTGGGAGCAGGACCGAGCCACAGATCGTAATCCACACCAGGAGGTACCGGTTCATCAGGAGTTTTTCCGATAGTATCGCGCCACTTGTAGCATAATCCCTTGGCCATATATACTTCGCCAAGCTTTCCCGAATGGAGGAACTGAGCCATGGATTGGGCACAGGGATTACTTCTCTGCTCTGCTCCGTCCTGAACCACGAGCTTGTATTTTTCAGCAGCTTCCACCAGCTTTCTGCCTTCAAAGAAATTATAGCAGCATGGCTTTTCTACAGAAACATGTTTTCCTGCCTGAAGCGCCCAGATTGCTGCCAGGGCATGCCAGTGATTTGGTGTGGCTATTGAAACTGCATCAATGTCCTTATCTTCATACATCTTCCTCAGATCGGTGAATAGCTTTGGTGCCGGCAATCCTTTATCTGTATAGTATTTCTTTACCCTTTCCGGAAAAAGATTGCTGTCGACATCACAAATCGCTGACACTGAAACATCGGGAAGCTTCGAATATTCTGCAATATGTGACTGTCCCTGGGCCCGTATGCCGATTACCGCAACATTTACCCGGTCATTTGCACCTTTCCATCCGGAATCAGGAAGGATGAGGGGGGAAATACCCATTCCCACTGTTCCGGCAGCTGCTGCTTTACTGAATTCGCGTCGGTTCATATAATTGAAATTATTTAAGTGGAAGTTAATAATCTGTTTAATTCATAAATATCAATAAATTACCGTATTCCTTTGTGCCCCTCGTGTGAACTGTGTGCTCTTTGTGGTTAAACACAAAATTTTTTTAACGACAAAGTGTACCACCTTAGAGAACTCAGGAACATCAACTATAATAACTCCTGCCCTTCTTTCCAATCCTTGCCCCTGGGGGCGCTCAGATTCAAAAGTCCCCCTGGGGGATTTAGGGGTGAGTTATATAGTAGTATACAAAGAATTGCAAAATGGATATACAAAATATGTGATTAATTAAAGATAAATATACTTTTAAAATATTAAATCTGAATAATCCGCACAGATATTTTGTCTTACAAATTGATTATAACACTTAAAGTTTTGCATTATTATTGCAGGGTATTTGCCCGGTGGACTATATTAATTCCACCAGCCACATGAATTCGTTTGAAAAAAGGAATCTGAATGAGATCATTAAGAATTATACCTATCATCATACCCTTCTTACTTTCTTTCTTTTCACCGGCACTTCATTCCCAGAAGGTGGACATTCTTATTACCGGTACCAAAAATACAGGCATCAACGAGTGGCAGATCCTTGACGGTCAGTACAGGCTTATAATATCGGGGAATGATTTTACTGAAAGGGATTCCGTATTCTTTGGTCTCGAACCGGACAGCCGTTATTTGCTTCAGGTTTATATTCCGGCTCCCGTTGAACAGGATACCTCACTCCTGACACTTCATATAAATGGCGAGCCAGTATTGTCTGTAAAACCGGAAGGTGAGCCCGGAGATCGCTTTTTACCATTCTTTACAGGAGTTAAGAAGGAACTGAGCAAGATAATAGGTGGTACAGACGCTTCCATTTCCGATTTCCCGTGGCAGGTATATTATGAGTCGGGCAATTTTATGTGCGGGGGATCAATAATTGCCGGGAACTGGATTGTTACTGCAGCACATTGTACAGAGAATGAGGACGGAAGCCCTATCCCCGTCTCAGAAATGTTCATTAAAGCCGGTGCAACCAATCCTTACAATGTTCATGAGGGTGAAAGATATCAGGTCAGCCAGGTTATCCTGCATGAAGATTATAACAGCCGGACTCTGGCCAATGATATTGCCCTTCTGAAGCTTAAGGACCCTGTTGTTGTTCCCAATGCCCGGCCGATAAAGCTGGTCACAGCTGATGATGCCAGGGAAGGCGCCACTGATCCGGGTGTAATATCCTGGGTTACAGGCTGGGGCCTTACAGATATTTCTCCGGAAGTTCTTCCATATACCCTGCAGAAAGTCCAGCTCCCGATAGTATCGAGGTTACAGGCTTCGACAGTATGGCGCAGCATTCCCGATAATTTCATAATGGCAGGTTACCGCGATGCAGCAAGGGATGCCTGCAACGGCGACAGCGGAGGTCCGATGGTGGTTCCTGTATCAGGCGAATACAGGCTCGCGGGAATAACCAGCTGGGGAAGCGAAGATTGTGATACATACAGCGCTTATACTGAGATATCGGCATTTGAAGAGTGGATAAGGACAAAAACCGGGATACAGGAGTTTACACCTCCCGTCCCGGCAGGAGATACAATAATATGCCACGGAGAGAATTTCAGTTACTATTCGGTCAGTCCCGTTGCCGGAGCTACAGAATATCAATGGGAACTTTTTCCTGAAGAGGCCGGCACAATTGAAGGCAATTCACGGACCGGTACTGTAGTATGGGACCCTGAATATCTGGGCCCTGCAACCATAAAACTGAGGGTCAGGATTAACGGGACCTTTTCGGAATGGTCCAGACTCGGTGTCGAAGTCGTAATGAACACTAAGATTATAAGCCAGCCACCTGACAGGATCCTTTGTGCCGGACAAACGATAGATCTTACTATTTCTGCCGAGGGACATAATAAAAAGTTTTACTGGTATAAAGATGATGTCCTTATTACCACACTTGATACCGGAGTTTACAGGATAACCGGCGCTTCCACAGATAATTCAGGTATATATAAATGTAAAATCGATGGATCCTGCGGCACTCTTTTTACAAATGACATTGATATTACTGTACATCCGCTGACACGTATCAACTACATATCACCCGATAAAACAGCAGATTCAGGTGAAAATATAACGCTGGAAGTCCTTGCCGAAGGTCATGCCCTGACTTATCAGTGGTTCAGGAATAATGAAGTTCTTGATAATTCCGTTGACAGCACCCTAGGATTGCCGGATGCAAATGCATCTGATATAGGGCTTTATCAGGCAATGGTTAAAGGTACATGCGGTACGGAGCTGAGCGGCAAAACTTATCTATATATAAGGAAAGAGAAAAATTCCGGAGATCCTGAAGTATTTATCTGGCCTACAGTAACTGACGGGATAATAAATACCGCACTCAGCACTGATGAAATTTATAATGTCGTTATGTTCAGCTATACGGGAAAGATTATCAGGGAACTTACCGATTGCCGTTATCAGACTGTCATTAACATGGATAATTATCCCCGCGGATTGTATATCATCCGGGTCTACAACAGGAATTTCAGGTGGACCCAGAAATTCATAAAACAATAAGAAATATTAATATTACTTTTAAGGTCAAAACCTATTATTATGATGACTGACAGGAGAACATTTATTAAAACAGGAGCCGTGGCGCTTGCCGGCACTGCATTTATGGGAAGATCCGCATTTGCAGCGCCGAAACAGAAGGGAATAGTCGGCTTACAGCTATATTCCATCCGTGCCGA
Organism: uncultured Rikenellaceae bacterium; assembly: GCA_964410385.1. Lineage (GTDB taxonomy): Bacteria > Bacteroidota > Bacteroidia > Bacteroidales > VadinHA17 > LD21. The sequence goes on from CAYPHL010000027.1 coordinate 13,392, forward strand.
CATGACAAAAGATCCCCTCGGATCGCTTAAAAAGCTTGCCGAAATGGGGTACGTATATGTTGAACATGCTAATTATGTTAACCGTAAATTCTATGGTTATACGCCTTCAGAATTCAGGAAAGTGCTTGATGATCTGGGATTGAAGATGATAAGCGGTCATACTGTTATGGGCCGTCAGCACTGGGATGAAAGCAGGAAAGACTTTTCCGACAGCTGGAAATATACAGTTGACGATGCTGCCGTTTTGGGACAAAAATATGTTGTCAGCCCTTCAATGGATAACAGCATGCGTAATAATTACGACGACTTTAAAAGATACATGGATGTCTTCAATAAATGCGGCGAACTATGTAAAAAACAGGGGATGAAATTCGGTTACCATAATCACGATTTTGAATTCAGTGAAAAACTTAACGGTGAGAAACTCTTCGATATAATGATGAAGAGTATGGATCCCGAAATGGTTGTTGTTCAGCTTGATATGGGTAATCTTTACAATGGAGGAGCAGTGGCTCTGGATGTAGTAAAACAATACCCTGGCAGGTTCGAGAATATTCATGTAAAGGATGAAATAAAAGCTTCCGGGGGCAACGAGAAGTATGAGAGCTGCATTCTCGGGGAAGGTATTGTGAATGCTAAAAAAGTCACTAAGCTGGCAACAAAAATTGGAGGTACCAGGGTTTATATAATCGAGCAGGAATCATACCAGGGCAAAACTCCGATGGAGTGTGTAAAAGAAGACCTGGCTGTTATGCGGAAATGGGGGTATTGATATTGGGTCTTCCCGTATTTCCTGACAATTTCCTGATCAGTATCCATATTTTGGAAAGTCTTGGAGGCTTTTTAAGAAGCTGTAAAATGCTTTTTTTATCTTCAGTTCTTATAAGATTGGAGTTATTTACATATTCCCTGCTGAAAGCAAGAATTTTATCGGCATCATCGGGCCTGAGCCTGCAGCAACTGCCTACTATACCGGTAAACATCTTATCTGTATTGTAATATTCATCAGTCACCCTGTTAATAAACCTCAGGGGAAGTATCTTTTTCAGTACACCTCCGTATGGTGACATTTTCAGGATCAGTGAATTAAGTTCCCTTTGTTTCATGACCATCGGGGGAAATGTATCGAAAAACCATAATTCATTCTTATGTACGGCATAATTCCTGAGGGTGGGATGGAAGCCGATCTCCTTCTGGCTGCTTTTCTTTACAAGGAACTGAAGCATCTCATCAAAAACCATAAGACATAGCCTTTCTACATCTTCAGGACTTCCTTTGGCTATCCGGTTTCTCAACAATTCGTCATCCCGGAAGGCATCCTGAATTATGATGAGCTGATGTTTATTACCTGATGGCCTTGATAATATGGTTGTTTCCGGTATTTTCAATCCGGCCAGTTTCAACTCACTTTTATATTCTTCATGATTTGCCATGATTGAAGTTATGAGCTTCTGCTCCTTTACGGGGAAGTACAACTTGATAAACAGAGGCCTTTCATTGAAATTCACCCGGAAGGGCTTTGAAAAATAGCCCAGATCCGAGGATCTTTCCCTGGATTCGATGTCTTTAAGAATATGCTGTATTTCCTCCTGTGTCAGAGGTTCCATATCAGGAAAATTTTGAAGATGAATAATAACTCTATATAACCATGATATCAAGAGGTCTGCGGTAAACTGTCCGTTTATATTTAACAGCCGGGTAGCCCAGGCAGATGGCAGTTAGTACACTCTGGTTACTTTTGAGCTGAGCAAGTTTTCTGATCGATCTGAACCTGTTTGCCAGCTCAACAAAATATCCGTTCATCAGTGTTCCTATTCCCAGGGTCTGGGCTGCAAGATCAATTGTGGTACTGGCAATCCCCGCATCCCATTGTGGTATCCTGAAATATTTCTCTTCAGTATAAATAATAAGAAGACATGGAGCTCCCCTGAGAAATGTGTCAATCCCTTCCCTGTAATAGATGTCGACAAGTCTTGATGCACTGCTTTTCTTTTTCTTCTTCATGAATAACCTTACGGGAAGACTCTCCGATAACTTCAGAGCGATCCTCATTTTCGATGCCATTGAGTCACTTATCTTCTTCAGGAGATCAGGATCGGTAATGAATTTATATTTAAGTGATTGTTTGTTCGATCCGGTGGGGATATATTTTGCCACCTGCATGAGTTTATCAATATGTTCCTGTTTAAGAACATCCTTTCTGAAATTTCTTATGCTCCGTCTGTTCCTTACAAGATGCGAGAACTGATTAAAGCTGATACCCGGATCAACCATTTCCGTGTATTCATTCATATCAGTTCTCGTGTTTATAATTGCATTTACAGGGCAGACGGCAATGCACTGCCCGCAATCATTACACCCGGCTTCGATCAGCTTGAGTGGTCTTCCGTCATCCTCAACAATAATACGCTTTGAACCGCACACCCTGCTGCACAATCCACACCTGGTGCAAACCCCGTAGTCAATTTTTATATTCATTCCTCAGTGGCAATCTAAATGAAAGTTCAAAATTAGTCAATCTGCTTCTCTAAACAATAAGTATTTCAAATCCTGAGGTCACAAAGAAATCGTTTATATTTACGTATTATGATGACAGATGATATATATCCTGTTGATCAGGATGAGAAAGATGAACCGGTTCAGGGGACCAGGAAGGAGATCTCTCCGGAAACCGGTAAGCCGGGAAATAATTCCGGAGAAAGCTTTCTTGATATGGTTGAAAGTCTGGCGCTGAGGCAGAAGAACATCATATCGCCTGAAGCATCCGGAAGCAGCAATGACCTGACCTCCATTACAATTAACGATTTCCCCGTGGTTGAATCTGACCAGAGGACCATCCGTAAGATCGAAGAACTGAATTCAATAGTGCGGGCAATTGAAAGCAGACCCGCATCAAATGCTGAGATACATCTCGACAGATCATATAAGATCAATTATACTTCTGAACTTAACAACGCACAGCTTGAAGCTGTTACCACCCTTAACGGACCTGTTCTTGTGATAGCCGGAGCAGGAAGCGGAAAAACGAGAGTTATCGTTCACAGGGTAGCCTTCATGCTCGAGAACGGCATCGACCCTGAAGATATATTGCTGCTTACATTTACACGAAAGGCAGCATCCGAGATGCTGGGAAGGGTTCAGAGGCTTCTCAATGATGCTTCGGCAACAAAGGTTTTCGGGGGAACATTTCATTCATTTTCAAATTATATCCTTAGAAAATATGCAGGATTACTTAATATCTCACCCGGTTTTACAATAATCGATGATGAAGATTCAGCCGATACAATCGATCTGATAAGATCGGAACTGAAGATTGATAAAAAGGAAAAAGCTTTTCCGAGGAAAAACAGGATACAGGAAATAATATCTTCAGCAAGGAACAGGAACCTTACTATAAGGGATGTTATTGAAAATGAGTTCACCGGGCTTAAAGGATTCATCGGGCATATTGAGCTGATCAGCCAGGGGTATGCAAAATACAAAAAAATTTGTAATCTGTTTGATTATGATGATCTTATGGATGCCCTGAGAGATTCCCTCAGAGATAACAGGATCTTCAGGAAAAGGCTGAATGAAAAATTCAGGTATATAATGGTCGATGAATACCAGGATACCAATGTAGTGCAGAAAGAGATCGTTGAATACCTGGCTGAAGGGTCATCGAATATTATGGTTGTCGGCGATGATTCGCAGAGTATATATTCATTCAGGGGTGCTGACTATGAGAATATTTTGAGATTCCCGCAAAAATATCCCGGCTGCAAAGTCGTCAGGATAGAGGAAAATTACCGGAGCAACCAGAAGATTCTGGATTTTACCAACGAGATCATACTGAACGCAAAGATCGGATACAGGAAGAAGCTCTATTCAAAAATTACATACGAGGCATTGCCTGTTGTGAGGAAGCTTTATGACCAGGAGGCAGAAGCGGAATTTATTGTTGATAAAATCCTGGAATACAGAGAACAGGGTGTGGCGCTTAACCAGATCGCGATTCTGGTGCGGGCATTCTGGCATGCCAGGTATGTTGAACTTGAACTTGCCAGGCGAAGCATCCCGTATATTGCCGTCGGAGGTCTGAAATTCAATGAAAGGAAGCATGTAAAAGATGTGATCTCATACCTGCGGATCATGATGAATCCTTATGATGCTGTAGCCTGGCACAGGGTACTTAAGTACATTCCCGGCGTGGGCATGGTGACTGCCTCGAAGATAATCGGGAAAATTATGGCAGAAAAAGGCCTGAACATTGATGAATATGAGAAGAGCAAGTTTGCCACAGAACTGAAGAGACTTGCCATAATGCTTGAAAGGGGGAAAGACACGAATATTACGGTACCCGGGAAAATTGAGATCATCAGGGAGTATTATCTTCCGATATTGCAGGCACGGGAGTATGATTACCAGGTAAGGATACTGGATATAAATGTACTTGTTGATCTGGCATCAGGATATGATAACCTCGAGAAATTCCTTACTGACTTTGCGCTTGATCCGCCATCGAAGAATTTCGGCACCAGAACGATCCCCCTTATTGATGAGGGAGAAGACAATCCTCTGACGATCTCAACGATACATTCGGCCAAGGGGCTGGAATGGTATAGTGTAATAATCCCTCATGCCCTGGATGGTCTGATCCCTTCAGTCAGATCCCTGAACAGCATAACTGAACTTGAAGAGGAAAGAAGGTTATTTTATGTGGCCTGCAGCCGGGCAAAGCACGACCTGCTGATCACAATGCCTTCATTCGTTGTGAATTATGATGCATTTCTTTCTTATCCAAGCCGGTTTCTTGTAGAAATAAGCCGGGATAAGTTCTTCTATAAATAAAAATATCAGTTCAGCCTTATATATTTTTCGATCCAGTGCCTTGCCGGATCGGGTTTACCGGCATTATCAACAGGAAATATATGTAGCAGAGTATCATTCCTTATGTCAAGCCATATCTTGTTCTTATTTCCTTCGTATGCCTGATCGAAATGATAAAGAATGGTTTCCTCGTAAATATTTCCGTCAAGGGTATAGGTGCCTACCCCAAACCTGTAGCTTGCTGTAGTATCAACTTCGTATTTCCCCACGAAGCTGAAATGGTTACCCGACCACATTTTGATCTGGCTAACCTTATAGCGCGCGGAAAAATAATTTGTTACTTTTCCTCTTTCGATCATCTGCATTTGGACCATTTTCCATGTTCCCTCGGGATTATTGGCTGGCTTTTTTCCGCATGCCGATACCATCAGCATTAAAACAATACCTAAAAGAACTTTTTTCATGACAAGACTTTTAATTGTTAATTCAGAACTACCGACTCCTCTTTCAGTAAAATTACTAAAGAAGTAAATACAAGTCAATTAATTTTTGCCCTGATAATAGTATTCCGGACAGAATTTGAATTATTCTGATTGGTTTGTTATCTGTAAGGTGTCCGGCCTCACCTCCAAAATCCCCCTCTCCCGGGGTGAGAGGGGGACTTGAAGAGCATTCTGCAATATGATGCATTTTTTATTTTTATACATTCATATTAGTAATTTCCGTATGGGCTCTCTTTTAAGTCCCTCCCACTCCGGGGAAGGGATTTAGGGAGAGGCCATTCGATTAAGGGTGCGCCCGTTCACCGATGTATGGATTACGGTAGAGGCCGTTCGAATAACTGAGAGACCGACCAAGAAAATACGTAGATTAATATGCCGGGAATTATGAATTCCGGATATGCCATTTATTGAAATCAAATCTCTGGTCGCCGGAACAAATTCAATTTATCTTTGTTTTATGTTGTAAATATCATAAAATGAAAAAACACATCTTCTCAATTGCATTTCTGACTTTGATTTCACTGACTTTATCAGGTCAGCAGGGACTGTCGGTCGGAGATAAGGCTCCTTTATTCAAAGCCCCGGCTGATGATGGCAGCACCTGGGATATCAGCAGCTTCCTGGGGAACAATTATATAGTTGTTTACTTCTATCCTGCCGCAATGACCGGAGGATGTACAAAACAGGCATGTTCCTACCGTGATCATAAAGATGATCTGAAAGCCGCAGGGATTGAGGTAGTTGGAGTGAGCGGTGATAAGATTGAAAATCTCAGGCTTTTCAAACAGGCTGAAAGCCTTAATTTCACTCTTCTTTCCGATGAAAAAGGTGATATTGCAAAGGCTTTTGGAGTACCATTATCAGACGGCGGAGCAATTAAGCGGACGGTCGGAGGAAGTGAACATGAGCTTCTCCGCGGAGTTACTGCAAAAAGGTGGACCTTCATTATCGGGAAAGACGGTAAGATAATTTATAAGAACGAATCGGTTAATGCTGAAAAAGATACTGAAGAAGTATTGAATTTTATAAAGCAACAGGCCGGCAGCTAAGTACAGGTATTCAGACAATCTGACATATCCGTGCCGGACACCGGCCCGGATTTTTTTTTGATCTTCTGATGAAATAAAATTCATTAGATTTACCCAAATAAACATTATAATGATGATTAATAAGAAGTCGGGCTTCCTGCTTACTGCAATGGTTTTACTTATTTACAATTCATGTAATCAGGGTAACTCAAAAATCAAACCTTCCGCAGCCGGTAATGGTTACATAGAAGTCAGAAGTGAAAATCCTTCATATTTTCAGTTTTCGGACGGAACACCTTATATTCCGGTGGGGATAAATATGATAAGTCCCGGGGGTAAGTATGCCGGCAATTCCGATTCTGCATTGTACGAAATGGAACAATGGATGAAGAAGCTTTCTGATAACGGAGGCAACTATATCAGGGTATGGCTCAGTTCCCCATTCTGGGATATTGAAGACCGGAAGGCGGGCGAATACCGTGAAGAGAAAGCCTCAAGAATAGACCGGCTTGTAAAAATGGCTCGTAAATATGGTCTGAGGATAAAGATGACCTTTGAACATTTCCGGAGTCTGACCCTTGATGAAAATCCTCAGCCATGGGCAGTAAAAGATGTTTATCATACATCTAAAGGTGGTCCGCTTGACAGCATCAGGCAGTATCTATCTTCCCCGGAAGGGAAAAAACTTTTCACTGATAAGCTTGATTTTTACAGAGAACGTTTTGGAAGTGATACATTATTCTTCGGGTGGGAGCTGTGGAATGAAATGAATGCAATAAAGGGACCCGAAGATAGCATTTTCTTCTCATGGAATGAGCAAATGTTGTCTGAGGTGAAAGACAGATTCCCGGAGAATCTGGTTATGCAGAGCCTGGGAAGTTTTGATGACGACCGGGTCAGACCGATGTACAGGAAGATGATGCTTTTACCGGGGAACCAGGTGGCACAGGTTCACAGGTATCTCGACCCGGGAGCTGAAATGGAAATTTGTCATATGCCTATGGATATAATCTGCTCTTCGGCAGTTGAGGAATTAATATCATATAATACCGGGAAACCAGTTATCCTGGCTGAAACCGGGGCTGTTGAGCCTCGTCATTCAGGACCAAGCAAATATTATCAGGTCGATACAGCAGGAATAATTCTCCATGATATACTTTTTGCTCCTTTCTTCTCCGGCTCTGCCGGTGCAGGCATGAGCTGGCACTGGGACAGCTACGTTGACAAGAACAACCTGTGGTACCATTTCGGAAGATTCTCTGAGACAATAAAAGGTATCAATCCCCTTGAAGAAAATTTTGTTACTTCAAAATCAGAAAATGATTATTTCAGGATTTATCAGCTTTATGGCAGAAAGAGCATCCTTATCTGGCTCCGCGATAAGAGCAATACCTGGGAGACAGAATTAAGAGAAGGCCAGCAACCATTTCTAAGGACTGGGATTAAATTTGATCTTAATAAGACAGGAATAAACAGATCGCCAGAAGAGGTTGCAATTTATGATCCCTGGAAGGATAAATGGCAGGATGCAGATAAAGACGGAATGGAACTGCTTTTGCCCGGATTCAAAAGGTCATTGGTCATAAGAATCAGGTTGTGATGCTTTTCTGAGAAACCTATGCTTTTCATGCCCTTGTCAGACCGGCATTTATAAAGCGTTTTTCAGGATCAGAATCGAAAATACCGGAATTATAAACAATTTGAGCCGTAAACTGAGAAATAAATTCTTTTAACTTTACTGTTTGTAACCGGATTACTCCCGTATAAAATTTTATTGCAATGAGGAAATTATTTCAGGCAGTTACATTTATATTTCCGAACTTTCCTTTCTCAGCTCCGGGACAGAAACCAGCTCTTCTTTTAATAAGCATACATGATTTCTGCTACCGTGGAGAATGGTTCCTCTGGCTGAACCGGAAAAAGCTGCCCGGGATGCAGCTTTACCCCCGGAACAATTAAGGGATGAAGAACTTACGGTAATATACAGCGATAAGCACTTGGTTACATATAAAACGGGGATTGACCGGTTGTATTATGGTCCTCATCAATTCACAATCTGATACCTCGTTTAAGGATGGACAATAGGACAATGAAAATCAAACTACTACATATAATTTTTCTGACAGGAATTCTATTAAGTCTTTATTCCTGTGAGTTTACACCTTCGGAAATTCCTTTAACTGAAGTTGAAAAACCATCGGAGATTCCCCCTCAGATACTGATTGATCTGAAGCCGGAGATGGAAATTTTACGAATTTCCGGACCGACCTGGATATCCTATTCTGTTGAGACGGGCAGCCGCGAGTTATATAATATTGAATTTAAATTTGATAATGTTGGTATAGGCAGTTTATATTCCGTATCCGACGGGAAATTTAAAGCTTTTATTAATACAGATACGATCAGGAAAGCGACAGGAATGCATGAGTTGGAAATTTCCACTTACACTTCAACCAATTCAGGAAGTATTGCCGATAAAACGGGTATCGAACAATACTGGTATAAAATTAAATGGCCGGTATATGTAAATAAGCTTGCAAAGGATAATTTTACTTTAAATGATCCGGAAGTTTTTTCAGATGGGATTACCTTAAGCTGGCCCGAATATGATTATGCTGATTTTGCCAGATATGAACTATCCTGGAACAGGTACCCATACGAGAGCGGGGAAGTGAGTATTTCAGATCCACGTCAGAATTCATATTGCGACAAACTCTATGTTGAGGGCATATATTGTAAATATACTATAAACCTTCTTTTTAAAGGTGAAGACTTTCGTTCTGACGACGCAAGTTTTTTCATAACTATTGAAAATCCGGAGGTTAAGGTTAATTCAGACAGGAGTGTTGATATAAAATGGAGTCATTCAAAAAATGAGGGAAACGTTCAACTTTATTACCTAGATGTCTCAGTTCCTTCATATGGATATTCTGAAGATCATGAGATTAGCGACCTTACCAACACTACCCTTCGTCTGAGCAGACGTATTGGTTTTGGTGGCGACTACAAGGTCCGTTTGCGTTACATACCTAAGGGATTTGACAATTATTATTCAACACTTGAAACTGCCGGTGGGATAAGCACCTTTGCTCTGGGCGACTCTGTTCCGGAATTTCAGACGGCATCTGTAATTCAGGGAGAAAATTCTCTCCTTCTTTATAAAAACGGTACCTGTTTTAAATGGGATTTTCTTACAGGTGAAAGTTCCGCTTCAGTTTCATTTCCCTGTTCTCCAAACTTTCGCATTCCAGATATCACAAGCTCTCCGGATGGGAATTATTTTGGTTATTTTGAGAATAAGGAATTTGTAATACGTCGCACCTCAGACTTGTCATTTGCCGGAAAGCTTGATGTTGAAGCCTACGATGGATCTTATTTTAATATTGCGGATTTATCCATTTCAAATAACGGACTGATTGCAACTGTCTCTAACAATTATTTACGAATTTTTGATATCGGAACCGGTAATAAAATACTTGAAAAATATTTTAGTAATGATCATTATCTTAAAGAAGCTTTAATCTCACCGGATGGAAAAAATATCGCCATCGTGGCAAATGGCTACCAGGAGGGGACTAATACATTGATCTATAGTAGTATTGATGGAGGTCAGCTGGTTGAAGCCGGACGTGTAAATGGGGTTGGAAATGATGACGGTGCTGTCGTGACTTTTTCTCCTCAGGCTGATCAGAAATTTGTGGTATCTCACTGGAAAGAGATTTACAGGTATGTTGTGGAAGTGAGGGATTCCCGTACTTTTGAACTTCTTCATACTGTTGAAATTCCATCCCTGTTTGTACCTGTTGTTTATGATTTTACAGCCGACCGCGTAATTTCACGATTTCAGTCCTTTCCGCCGGAGAAATATTCTTATCTGACTGATATGATAAGTGGCATAAGAAAGAAAATAGTCCAGTTTACAGGTAATGAACCCCTTGTTTTTACGGAAGGGATAGTTTTTTCCGGAAACGGCAGGTCAATTGTGATTGATAATTATCTTCTTGAATAATTCATTTGTGTAATGAGAAAATTTTTGCTTCCAATTTATATTATTTTTTCATTAAAGCTTTCAGCACAGTTTGATCCGGAAAAGATAAAACTCGGAATTCATTCAGGATTTTCTTTTTTTGTCCAGGAGGATTTGAAATCCATAAATCAGGAATTTAAAAAACAACTCCCTTTCGAAACAGAAATAATTGATGATTTTAAACCTGTACTTTATTTCGGAGGGTATTCACAATATGAATTATTAAATCGTTTTGCCCTGGGACCTGTTTATGAGTATCATTATACCGGCTCACGTCTGGGCGCCAGAGATTATTCAGGAATATTTTCATTTGATCAGTATATTAAATCCCATCAGATCGGAATGAAATTCAGCTATTCATTAATAACTGAACTCCAAAAAGCTTTTATTTTTGAATTGAATACTGGTATAAATTTTACCAGATGGAAAACTGATTCAAAGCTTGAAATAGGAGAAGATGGGGAGTTCCTGCAACAGGATAAGGATAATTTTACAGGAAAGAGCTGGAATGTCACCCCGGCAATTAAATACATTTACAGGATAACCACTCCGGTTTCTTTATTCGGAAATTTAGCTTATTCTTTCGATCTTGCCAGGAAATATACTTATGAAGAAGATAAAAGTCTTGATATCACAAAAGCTCCCCGCTGGAGCGGCTTAAAAGTATCAATTGGAGTGGAATTCTGAAAATCTGTCCAGAAAATCAAACCTTGAGCAATGAAAGATAAGCTTGCCCTGAGGATCAAAAATGGAGATGAGTGCTCTTTTGAACTGCTCTTCAGGAAGTATTATGTCAGATTATGCGGGTTCACCAATAAATTCCTCAATGATCCCGCAGAGGCACGTGAAATCGTTCAGGATGCTGTTGAGGTTATTGTGATGGCTGATCCGAAATTCTGATCAGGTCCGTCTCTCTTTGCCCGATCTTCGAAGAGTATAGGATACAACCATATTTGCCAGATCACAGTTTAAGATTATCTTTGTATATATATGCCAACAGTATTATTAATAGATGGTTAAAGATTTTTCTTTTTCAGCAATGAAAGAAATGAACCGGTGCATATACATATTGAAAAGGCAGAATTAAATATGCAAAATTTTGGATTGAACCCCTGGTGATATTGAATTATTTATGTGCTTCTTATCTGATTAATAATTTTAATGCATTGTCCCTGTATACCTTTTTAAGTGTCTTATCAGTCAGGGCAAGTCCATATAATGACCAGTGATAACCAAACAGATCAGTTTCATAAAAATGTTCATCGGCTGATTCAAGTATCCTGAAAGTGACTCTGTATATCCTTTCATTGAAGGTCATATCTGTGCCATAGACGAACCGGTCGGAGTATTTTTCTATGAAATCGTGAACATATCTCGGGATTGGGGCTATCTCGCCATAACGGGCTGAAATATCTGCAAATAAATTCGGATATTTATCGAAGTAAGTGGCAAGTACCGAAAGATCTGCACAACAATTGGCAAGATGAGCGGCAATAAATATTGTTTTGGGGTGTTTCCTTACTGTATTTTCCAGCCTTTCGAGCATTTCCTCATGTGTTTTTGCTCCATTCTCCATCTTAACCTCCCAGTTTGAAGCATTCATCAGTCCGTCATTTGTGGAATCCATTTTTTCATACATCCATTTGTCCTCCGAAATATGAAGGTTGACCGGTAATCCCAGCTCGGCACATTTTTCCCATAATATATCCATCCTGGGATCATCAGGAAGCATTATAGTTTTCATTTTCGAAGAAGGGGAGATGCCTTTACCCTTGAACATTACTTCTCCGACGCCCTTTGCTCCGGCATTAAAGCATCTTTCAAGTTCTTTGACTGCGGCGGGTCCGTACCCGGGTTGTTCATACCCCGTATAATCAAAGCCGCACCATAATTCAAAACGGTTTCCATACTTTGAATATAATTTTACCAGATCATCAAACCTTGTCCCCGTGGTGCCGGTAAAAACGATTGATTTTTCAATACCGCAGGCATCCATGGCTTTTATCCACCTTTCGATCTCTTCATCTGTCCTGCCATATACATGAGTATGCATGTCGATGGCCGGATATTTTGCTTTTACAACATTGGTTACAGGAATGTTGTAAATCGATTTCGGACGGTAATCTTTCAACTTAAGGTCATTTACATCCTGTCCCGCGGAGGACAAACTCACCAGGATTGATAATACAATCGTGGGGAATGAAGCTTTAAAGTATTTTCCTGTTGTCATATTCTTGATATCTGGTTAAGTAAAATGCTTAATGTATTAAAATGCTTTGTGTTCTTAGTGTGAACTTTGTGCTCTTAGTGGTTAAAAAATCACTTAACCGCAAAGGGCGCTAAGTTCACGCAAAGGACTCAAAGTCGAAAATTTATAACTTAACACTTAGCGATCTTTGCGTATTTCTTTTCGAACTTTGCGGTTGAATAAGCATGCCTGTTTAACCACACAAAGGCCAGGAATATTGTCTTTTTGTCATTCAGAGTAAATCAGAAGAGTTTTTCTGTATTTTAACAATTGCATTAACAATATCTTCCATATCCTTTTTTGTTCCCAGGAATACTCTCTGACCCAGTGACAGGCCTGTTTCCCTGTCGATCATCTCGTTAACGGGACAGCGGTTTTCCTTTCTGTACTTATCGAGTCTTTCCTTTGGATAGATCTTCTTAAATGCTCTGTGGCTGAAATATGTTTCAATGAAGGGATTGCTGTGAAGAGAAGAGTCAATGCCATTGCCGAAAGGAATTCCTTCTGCCCTCATTGCATCACGGAATTTTGGTTTCGATAAACCTTTGAAATATTCCTTATCATAGATCATCTGATAAATATAATACCCTCGCCGTGTTTGTCCCGGGTATTTCTTTGTCGGCCTGACACCTTTGATTTCCCCCAGGAGTTTTTCAAGATATGCGGCATTTTCATCACGCACTTTGCTCTGATCTTCAATGCGTCTGATCTGACCACTCAGGATAGCTGCCTGGAATGGTGTCATTCTGAAATTTGATCCCGTGAAAACTCTTCCTTTATCTCTTGGATCCTTCCCTATATGAGTATATCCTTTTGCTTTTGCCATAAGATATTCATCATTACCGATGACCGCTCCCCCTTCACCGCTGCAAAGGCTTTTACCTGCCTGAAAACTGAAACATCCCATATCCCCGATGGTTCCCAGTTTTTTATTTCTCCATTCACCCATATGTGCCTGGCAGGCATCTTCGATCACGATTAGATTATGCTTTTTGGAAATTGCCATTATCTTGTCCATGTCGGCAGCAGCACCGCCGATATGGACAGGAATTATTGCCCTTGTATTCTCGTTTATACGTTCCTCTATCTTATCTGCATCTATCATGAAAGTTTCAGGGTCAGAATCAATAAAAACCGGAATTGCAAACAGGTTGAATGTTGAAAGCGCGGTTGCAATGAAAGTGTTAGTCTGGGTAATTACCTCATCCCCGGGGCCGATATCGATTGCCCGCTGGGCGGTTTCCAGGGCAGCAGTTCCGGAACTAGTCGCGACACAGTAATCTACACCCATCAGGGATGCATATTTTCTCTCAACCTGAAAGACTCTTTCTCTTTCAATATTGCTGTATTCCGACCATATATTGCTTTTGAATGCATCGAGATAGAGCTGGATATCAGATTCATCATAAATTGGCCAGGATGATCCGAGGACCTGACCTTTGGGACGTACCGGGGTACCGCCCAGCAGTGCTGGTTTATTTGTATCCTGAATGACATTGGTATAAAAAGATGAAATGCCATTTGCAGATAGTGCAGCGCCTGCAACACCAAGTGATGTATTCTTTACGAATTTTCTGCGGGTAAGTGATAATTTCTTCATGAGGGATAATTTTTACCAAAGTTAGGTTTTATTGGCAAATTATTCCGGAAGAATATCGTTTAATTACCCCTAAGGGCAATTTGTTACCGGAGTAACGGAATATTTGGGCAGCTCTACCGGCTTGTTCTTCTGGCGATATAGCTGTATCGCATATAGAATTCAACCCAGTCGGATCCATTTGTAACCTTCATGGCTTTTTCGAGATATTCACCCTGGTTGACAGAAATTATTTCAGTGACAGGTGCTTCAAAATTCGCCTGGTTATAATCATCATTGGAATCCGGCCAGGTATCTTTTTCATGAAGTCTGACATTAACAATTATTTTATCGTTCTGTTTCAATCCGTTCCACACTCTTCTTCCGTATGTATTATCAGGCAGCATCTTTCTGTAGCCGACATCTGCGCCACATGACAGGTAGTTATCTGAAGTGTATGGGAAATGATTTACTTTTACACCTTCCCCGAGACTCTGCGGCCATGCATAAACAGCACCATAAAGTTCGAGATCACCACCTATGTCACTTGCATCTGCAAGCATGCTGTGAAGAAAGGCTGTAACATCATATACAAGGTTATCGGTCCTGGGAATTGCTGTAACAATAGGATATGAGGCCATGAAAACAATCTTCCCGATACTATTATCCTTTATATATCTGAGTTTATATGATATCGGAGCACCGGGTGAGGTTTTTGAATAATTCCCTCCGGCTATGATATAGTTTTTGAACTGGTCGAATCCATTAATGGTCGCTCCTGCATCACCGCCACTTCCGCCAAGAATATAGACTTTCATTGTGGATTTTGATTTTAACTGGTCAAAATCGGTCGATACAGATCCATGCACTCCTGCATATGATGCGTTGAGGAATGCTCTTACCTGGGTTTCAGAAAATTCTGACTCAATGGTAAACAGTGCCATCCTTCCAAAGGTCACAGTTGAAATATACATTGGCATATAAGTTCCGAATTGCGCTCTGTCGACATCTTCAGCAAAAAGATCGGAGGGACGGTCAGGCAGATCCAGATCAAGAGTGTAATAGTTTTGTATGAACTTCGCTACAAGCCGTGTCTTTATTTGTTTGTTAGAGAAATCAAATCCCCCTTTGACATTAATACCGGTTCCCTTGTAGCTTGCCCGCAGTGAAAGATCAAGTTGCTGTTCGGAATAAGCCTGCTCTATCGTGAAACCCATATTGGCAGGCGGAACATCATAATCCTGGTTCATCAGATTATTTACAGCTTCTCTTATTGTGGATAATTTCGGATCATCAACTGTTACGGATACTTTTCCGCTGCCTGTAAGTGATGTGGAGATGGTTACAGGTTTCCTTTCGGCGGGAATAAGAGTATAGGTACCATTCAGTATTGATTCTCCCTTTACGAGCGCTCCGGGATAGATCACATCTGTCTGGGGATTCAGAACGATCTGTTCATCAAAACCTGCAGCAGCTTCATAGTGATCATAATGATAAATATACTCTGAAGTGGTTTCCTCACTTGTACTTTTAACTGCCGGTGCTTTTTCTGCCGGCATCTGTGAATTTATAGAAGGCAGGGACCTCAGGTATTCATCCAGGGATTCCTCGTCAAAAGTATCTTTCTGACATCCATAGGACATCAAAGCGATAATTGAAGAAATAATCAATGGGTTTAAAAAAGAAGGATTGGTTTTCATTGTCCAGGAAATTTTTATCCGATCTAAATAAGTGTTAAGTTACGTTGATGTAGTGACAAAGTCAAGATGTTAACTCTTATATTTTCAAATATTTGATGAATGTATTTATCATGTAGGTAGTATTCACTTTTCTGTCAATGAATAATGTAATAGTGAATTTGTGTAACTCAATGTTGTAATGGGCATTTATGATTTTATCAATTACCAGAATATCAATTTTCTAAAAGTTCGTCAGCAGAATACACTTTCAGAGCGGATGTAATTTAAACCTGATCTTACTGTCCTGAAATTCTGTGGTCCCTTTGTTCCTGAATCTGTTTCATCATTTCCGGATTTTTACCCCACAGAATGGACCGCGTGTCAGGCAGGCCATACGATTTCGGGTGAAGGAAATAGCTCCGTGTTTCAGGTTTTTTGTATTCCTCGACTACTATACGATTTTCTTTAGCCCAGGGATCTTTTCTTACACCGGTAACCTGCCAGGATACTTCCACGTTCGGTTTATCAGTGCGTATAGTGAACCTGTTATTGTTTATCTTCGCTGTAATTATCGCCTGTGCGAATTCACCAATGACAGTGAGCTGATAGCGGAAATCCATATTAAGTGCTTCGAAGTAGTCCGGCAAAATAACAACAGCGTTACCATTACTATCCGTTATGACGTTTCCGTTATATATGTTCATCATATCGGGAGATTCCACAAAGCTGTGCCTGAGTATTTTATTTGCCGGATCAAGAGGGTGATCAATTTCGAATGAGCCGCCTGGTTTATATAGAGTTCCTGAAATAACTACACTACCATCAAACCATCCTGCATACCCTTCAGAAGAAAGTGTTCTTGCCATTATTCCGAAATTGCTACCGGAAGTAGCTGATGCCTCAGCATAAATTCCTTTTCCAGTCGGGCTGATACTACGGAATTGTCCTCCCATTGTGTTACCACTTGCAGATGTGGCAATCGCGTAAACTGCTGTACCGTATATATACTTGCTTTCGAAATCCCCACCAACTGATTTTTCGCTTATTCCGGAAACTCCATGACTAAGGTTGCTATATCCATGTACACCGTAACTTGAATCACTGCGTCCATAAACACCATAGCTTGACTGGCTATGCCCTGTAACGCCATAACCGGAAGTATTTCGTCCGTCAACACCGGCATATCCGCCTGAAGTTTGTCCCCATATTGCAGTATTGCTTCCGGCCACAGCGTGTATAGCCCTCCCTGTTCCTGAATTGTTCACATAGAAGAGATCGGTGCTACCGGTTGTTGAACCGGTTCCGGAATAAGGTAGTGTTAAACCTCCTGAAATATCATTTCCCCATGTAAGGTTACCGCTGCTTAACTTAAGTACCTGCCCGGTGGTACCTCCGGTAGCAGAAAGTTTGGCTTTAGTCACTGCTCCGTCAGTGATTTTGGTTGAGGTCACTGCTCCGTCAGCGATCTTTGTCGAAGTAACTGCTCCATTCTGGATTTTTTCCGGACTCACAGCCAGATTACCAAGTTTACTGGTTGATACAATATAATCAGCCAGGTCTGATGTAATAATACTTCCATCCGGAATTTTGGGGGATGTAACAGAATTACCGGCAAGGTCCTCGCCGGCTATAGAGCCATTAACTATCTTCGGGGAGGTAACACTGTTATCGGCAATGGCTTCTGATGTTTTTGAATATAAAGCATAGGGAACACTTATTATCTGGCTGGTACCAGTTATAGTATAATTTGTACCGCCTGTGGGATCTGTCTCTGTCTTAAGAAAATAAGGGCCTGATGCCCAATTTATTCCTGTAAACGTACCTGTAACAGGTGTACCGCTGCCTACCTCAATAGTTATCAGCCCGTTGGCATTGGTTTGGGGAACAGGACTGTAAGTTTCAGAGAAAACCACAGTTCCGGTTGCTGATCCCTGGAGAATACTTATCCTGGTTCCGACAGCATGATTAATTACCAGAGCGCCTGAAGTATTACGGATAACCGTCTGATAGCTAATTCTTTGTGGTGTCTGGGCATAGATATTAATAGTCAACCCTATAATCAGGATCACATAGAAAAACCTTTTCATAATATTTATTTTAATTAGTTAAAAATCAGGTTATTTTATCAAAATTACAAAAGACTTTGATGCAAGCCAAATAAAAATCCGTACAAATCCTTGTAAATTTCTGGTCCAATTATCAACAATTTATAATATATGGGTAATCTTATCCCGGAAAATCCCGGATTCTCACTTTTCATTCATCAGCTGTAAAGTAAAAATACTGGCTGATGTGCCTGTGGTTTGTATATGCAAAATTCAGTCAAATGATTTAATGGATCTGGAAACAGGAAATAAATCATTTCCCGTCATTCTTAAAATGGCCATACAGCGGAATCTTTCAAATCCCAATCCCTTATCTATTTTAAGGTAGATGAATTGATTTTTGAAGCAGGGATTCTTTCGCTATTTATTAATCAGGCTTTGAACCAGCTGTTTTAATTCATCTATCTGTTTTTGTTGTTCCTTGATAGCTTCAACAAGAACAGGGGTCAGCTTTACATAATCAATAGACTTAAATCCCTGTTCATCAGTCCTGACCAGTTCAGGTATAACCTTCTCAAATTCCTGAGCAATAAATCCCAGCTGAGTTTCATTATCAAATCCCATTTCAGGATAATCATTTGTATTCCAAAGATAACTTACGCTATTAAGTTTTAACAGGTCACTTACGCCGTATTTAATAGGTTTAATATCTGTCTTCCAGCGCATATCGCTGTGATAGAGTGTAGTATTATTACCTATTGTACCACGGACATCCAGGGTATAATTTGGTGTTGTCGTTCCTATCCCTAATTTTCCATCATGTGTAAGGGCCATTATATCCCCTCCACAAAAAAATGTAAGGTCGTAACTTCCGTTGACATAGAGTGCATGAGTGGTACTTCCCCGCTGAAGATTTAATTCGGGTGCCTGATCGGGTGATTCTATCAGTATCCTTGGATTCCCCGTGCCATAAACATGTAACAACCTTGCAGGCAATGAAGTTCCGATACCGACACGGCCGCTTCCTTCAACAGTCATTATATTCTTACCGGTGGTTCCGTTATTGTAATAGAAATTCATTACGCTATTATCATCTGATGCCCTTGATATTGAGGCAATGGTCCAGTCTTTTGTGGGAGAAGATGTATTTTTAAACATTATCCTCGTATAATCTTCCAGAACTTCAGTTATCAGCAAATGAGGATTCACTGGATCAGAGTTTCCCGAAAGACTCAGTAATGCCTGAGGAACATTCGTTCCTATTCCAATTTTACCCGTATTGAAAAAAATGTCGGCCCCATTCTTTAACCACGGTCCCGGTACTTGCCATGAAGCCAGACCCCCGGCATCGGATGTAAGTATTTTCCCTTCTCCCGGAGCCCCGCCGGTAATTTTCATCTGGCCTGCAACTTCAAGCTTGGCGATAGGATCATCAGTACCTATACCCACATTCCCGTTTCCACAAATGGAAACCAGATTATTGCCGGTTGTCCCATTGCTATAATAAAAATTCAGAGTTGACATCCAATCTTCAGGCCAAAAAGCTCCCGAAATACTCCAGTTCTTAGTTGGAAATGCAACACTTTTAAACATCATCCGTGCATAATCATCCTGGTTCTCCGTGAGTAGTAATAGGGGGTGATTTAAATCACAATTCCCGAAAACATTCAGAAATGCAGCAGGATTTGAAATTCCAATTCCAACATCTCCTGCATTATATGATATTTTTGCTCCGTTCTGAGTCCACAGACTACCGTTGCCTGCTGTTTTTGCATATAAGGCATATGGTGTACTTAATAACTGACTTGTCCCTGTAATGGTATAGCTTGTCCCTCCGGCAGGGTCTGTTTCAGTTTTAAGGTAATATATTCCGCTTGCCCAGTTGATTGCAGAGAATGTTCCTGAAACAACCGTACCATTACCGATTTCAACGGTTGCCAGACCATTCGCATTAGTGGTTGGCGTCTGGGTTTCGACGTAAACTGCCGTTCCTGATGCGGAACCCTGGAGTATGCTTATTCGCATACCAATAGAATGCGACGTTACCAATTGCCCGCTGTTGTTTCTAATTACAGCCTGGTAGCTCATTTTCTGGGGCTGTGCAGAAAGACACGCAGTAATAATGATTATTGCGGTCATGGAAATCAGCTTTTTCATGAGATTCTTTCTTTAATTAACTTATAATAAGGATATTTTATCAAAGTTATTAAAGACAATAATGCAAGTCAAATAAAACTTAATTCCGAACCTTGTAAAGCATGGTGACAATCCTGATTTACCCCCCATCCCCCTAGGGGCTTTGAAAGCATTAGAAATTCATTAAGTCCCCCCATTTACATTCGTGTAGCCGCTTCGACGAAGTATAATGGGGGATTTAGGGGAAAAAGGCACCAGGAGGATTTTCACGCAGACTCTATAAAGCATCGTGACAACTATAAACCCATAGAATTCAGGCTTCAGGATTTGCAGATATAATTAAGAAGTGACTGTTAATGTCGTAATTATGAACTATAATTGCAAAGGCATTATACAAAAAATAGTTTTAATAAAATGAAAAAAATCTTTCTGTTAATTTCCGTTTTATCAGTATTGATTTCCAGTTCATTATTTAGTCAGAGATCAGCTCTTCTTTTAATAGATATTCAGGATTTTTATTTCCCGGGAGGAAGGGTACCTCTTGTTGAACCTGAAAAAGCAGCCCGGAATGCAGCCAGGATCCTGGAACATTTCAGAATTGAAAAACTCCCGGTGATACATGTGCGGCATAATTCAGAACCGGGAGGCACGATCAATAAAATTGTGGAACCATTACCGGGCGAGATGATCTTCTCCAAAGATGCGGTCAATTGTTTTGTGGGCACAGATCTTCTGGACTCCCTCAGGTCTGCCAGGATTGATACTCTTGTTTTCTGCGGTATGCAGACTCACATGTGTGTGGAAGCAGCAACAAGAGCTGCAAGTGATTACGGATTCAAATGTATGCTGGTTCATGATGCGTGTACAACAAGGGATCTTAAGTATGGCGACAGGCTGATAAAGGCAGAGGATGTACATTATTCAACACTCGTTACACTTAAGAATTATGCGACCATTCTTTCAGCTGAAGAATATCTGAACGGAAAGTGATTTATTCGAAATAGGTTATAGTTCTTTCTGCATATGTTGTAAAGTGGTGATATGATCACCCTTTGTTATCCCGTTTCCTGTCGCTGTGCCCCGGAATAATCTGAGAACGACCTTCTGAACTTTTCCGTTCATTTTATCCTGAACAGATGCTGGGTGACCAGGCATTGTGAATTCTTGCTGACAATAACATGTCGCTGTAAATAAGCAGCATAGTAATAGGATCTTTGTTTTCATTGTTTAATGAATTTAGTTTATATGAGAAATAAATGCAAGCTTTTTATAGCTGATATAGCTTCAGGGATTAATAGCTGTCAGTTTGAAAGCAAATTAAGGCAGATAACACCGGCTGCCGGTATATTTTTATAACAGAAACCGGCCGGATATTTGGCTGTTCAATATTACGGCCTGTAAACCACAAAACTAAATTCTCTGTCAGTGGCCACGTAACTCGTATTATATGTATAGACCCGTAAGTTACCACTGATTGCATTTGTGTTGATGAATCCGGGATCTCCCAGACTTGCTATTGCCGTATGTGTTGACTGGCTGTATGTTTCACCTGAAAGTGTGATGTCATAAATCCCTGTTCCTGCCTTTGTGACGGTAAAATTAGCTGTACTTCCGCCTGTGTTTTTGGTGCCGTTTCCTTCCACGGAACCATAACAAACAGGTACAATATTCGCCGTACCGGTCTGATTACGGTTTATTTCGGCAGTATTTCCACCTGCAACCTGGAGTGTTCCGTCAATATAAGCGGCAGGTCCTGTACTTGTATTCTGGACATAAAGTGTATAACCTGTACTGTTGCTTACAAAGTTTCCCGCAGGCCCGTCTCCGAAATTTCTGACCTGTAATGTATTAGCAGTCCCGTTATTTTCAAATACACCGGCATACAGGCTGCCGGGATCCTTGACATAAAGTCTTGCGACAGACATAGGTTCAGTGCCTATTCCGACACGACCGGTACCTGATATTGAAATAACATTTCCGGATACACTGTTGTAGATAGTGAACCTTTCATTTAAATTAGTTGGTGAATTGAGAGCATTGATCGACCAGTAAGTTGTCCCGGAACTGTTTTGGAAATTAATGCGTGAA
Organism: uncultured Rikenellaceae bacterium; assembly: GCA_964410385.1. GTDB lineage: Bacteria > Bacteroidota > Bacteroidia > Bacteroidales > VadinHA17 > LD21. The sequence continues at coordinate 35,531 of CAYPHL010000027.1, forward strand.
TACCCGGTGCTGTTGCTTTCGTAAAGTTTTAACTGGGGATAGGCAGATGAACTTTCTGATACGATCTGAACTTTTGAATCGGGAGCATTGGTACCGACCCCAAGCCGGTTATTCGTATAATCCCAGTGCAGATTGGCCGATGCGGTGAATATATCCCTGTAATTATACTGAATATTGCCGTCTGTCCCGCCAGGTGCTGCAATTCCCGGTGGAACCTGCCAGGTACCGTCTCCTCTTAAATATGTCGCATTTGTTGCTCCCGAAGGCAGCTTGCCAATGGTCACGGCATTATTGACTAATTTGGCCGTAGAAACAGAATTATCAGTAACCGTTTCTGAAATTTTTGAAAGCAGGGCATAAGGAACACTTAACAGTTCGCTGGTACCGGCAATTGTATAATTAGTACCTCCGGTCGGATCCGTTTCAGTTTTGAGATAGTAAGGACCAGCGGCCCAGTTTATTCCGGAAAAAGTTCCGGTGACAGGCAGTCCTGTTCCTATTTCCAGTGAAACAAGACCATTTGAATTGGTCTGAGGATTCGGATTGAAAATTTCCTGAAACACGATTGTTCCAGTGGGAGAACCTTGGAGAACAGTAATCCTGACTCCGACCGGACTGTTAGAGACAAGAGTTCCGGATGCATTCCTCACTACAAACTGGTAACTCATTTTTTGCGGAACCTGTGCATTTATAAAGATAGCAATGAGAACAAATACAGATGAAGAAAAAAATCTTTTCATGTCCTTAATGATAATTTAACATATATAAAAACAAGATCTGTGAATTGGTTTCAACAGGACGACCTGATTTTACTGACTTAATTGACTGGATTAAAAATATTCAAAATCGGATTATCGGTTTTATCCAGATATTAACATATCAATATGTTATATGAACAGAGATCTATAGTTGAATTGATTTTTTTTTATCACACAGACAGAACCTCATTAGCTGCTTTTTTGCCAATGGAATCCACTTATTAAGGAGCAGATTGATTCTTTTTGATCAGACAGACCTGATTCTTATTGAAGAGTACCCGGGATATAAACAGCAACGATAGTGGGATGAAACAGATATACAGAACTTGTAAATCCATTTGCATCACCATTAAGGTAAAAGTTATATGTCACACCCTTTGTTACAGTATAAACTTCCTGGATATTAAAAGGTAAGCCAAAATCACTTGAAAAGGTCCAGGAGGCCGGAATATTACCCCTGGAAGCTGATTTAGCCGCTGCACCTGACGGTACAGATCCGGAACAGTCATTGGCCACATTGTTAAGATCCAATCTCCAGTAGGCAGCTGTCGTTGAACTTTTAGTCAATGATAATGTTCCGGTTGCAATAACAAGTAAATTACCGTCTGCAGGTGCAGTGACACTGATGGATCTTAAAGATGAACAGCTTGAGGGAACTGTCACCCATATTGTATTCACCTGTTTTACGGCCGGCTCATCAGCAAGATCTGATGAATTGATACTTCCATCCAGGATCTTGTCTGTTGTTATTATGTTGTTTGCAATATCCTCATTTTGAATACTTCCATTTACAATTTTCTGGGAATTAACTGAGTTATCCGGAATAGTCAGGTTTGTTAAACTGTTTCCGTCTCCCTCGAATTAAGCGGCTTTGATTCTACCGCTGACTTCAAGTTTTGTGCCCGGAGTATTTGTGCCAATACCCACATTACCGCCGTAGGGATTCAGGTTAAGATCTCCGGCTGTAAAGTTTTGCAAACGAAGATCCTCATCATTGACTTCATACCATAAATAAGCTTTAAAAATATCAGCTTCATAAAATGACAGGAATACATCCTTACCGGCAGGAGCGGATAAAGACAGCTGACCTCTGCTTGTAACGGGATTCCCATGTGCATGAATTAAAGTTGCCGGCAGATTGGTGCCGATACCAATATTTCCAGTATTATAGTAAATGTGTGATCCGTTCTGGGACCATAAAGAGCCATTTGCGGCCGTTTTAGAGTACAAAGCTTAGGGAACGCTTAATATCGGACTCGTTCCTGTAATTGTATAACCTGTCCCTCCGGCAGGATCTGTTTCAGTCTTAAGGTAGTATACCCCGCTTGCCCAGTTGATTGCAGAGAATGTTCCCGAAACAACAGTACCACCACCTAATTCAACAGTTGCCAGACCATTCACATTAGTGGTTGGCGTATGGGTTTCGACATATAATGCCGTTCCCGTTGCAGAACCCTGGAGGATGCTTATTCGTACCCCGACAGAATGCGAAGTTACCAATTGCCCGCTGCTGTTTCTGATAACAGCCTGGTAGCTCATCTTCTGGGGCTGAGCAAAAAGACCCAGCCCAATCGCAACTATAACAATCAGAGCAAACAATCTTTTCATGGCATAATTTCTATAATTAACTTTAAATAAGGATATTTTATCAAAGTTATTAAAGACAGTAATGCAAATCAAATAAAACTTTATCCCAATAGTACATTATGAATTAAGCTTACAAAAAGTCAGTCTTATCACCGATGATCCGATAAAAGTAATATCTTTAATTGTTAGGGAAACTGACTTTGTTTCAATTGGAGATTTTAATAAGAAAGAAGTATGGATAAGAAAATTGAACTGAACGCAAAGGTTATTTTTATTTTTATCCTGATTGATTTGATTTGTGTCGGGGCGGGAATGGGTGTACCAATATTCTGTATATTTCTGGGATTCCCGCTGGGCTGGTATATAACCAGAGGAGTTTCTGCCTCCTCTGAGCAGCGATATCAGAAGTACAATAAAATAGTCATATTATCTCTTTTCGCATCTGTTTTTACCTTTTTTCTGATGTTAATTGTCTGGGTATGCGCAATACTGATCAATATTCACTCAGCAGATGACATTAAAAACTTCGGACACCCTTATATTCTTTTCGATCCTGAAGCAAGTTTTATCGGATGGCTGATACTGATGATAATTATATCACCTTTTTTGCAGTTATTGACAACAATTTTTGCTGCTTTTATAACTTTGATCAGAAATGAAAAGAAACTGCAGCAGCAAAACTTTTGAAATACATTATTGATCACAGGCAGGAACTTATTCTTTATTAATGATCTCAAGTGCCTTTTCAAGCACCTAATCCCTTCCTGCTTTAATTCCTGCAATTGTCGGTTTTACTTCAATATCGGGTATAATCTCAACTCTATGGGTCTCCCTGCCATCGGGGTAACAGACGCCAATTCATTTTGTTATCAAAGTTAGACTATCTCTGTACCAAAGTAAAGTGAGGATCAGATTATTGGAATAAAAAAGCCCCGAAGTTAATTTCCGGGGCTGACTGCAATCAGAATTGCAATTTTTTTCCTCATTCACACCGACAGAACCTCAGATGCTGCTTTTCTGCCAATGGAATCCACTGCGATAATTTTGAAATTTTTACCCGTGGAGGTTTGAAAAATGAAAGGATCTTTAGAGATCTGGGGAATATGTTTGACAGTTCCCATAATATTGCCATCGCTTTCTATTTCATAATGAGAAATCGGTTCATTTCCTGCATAGCTCGTATCCCATGATATTCTTATTCCATCGGACCTGGTGAGTTTTGCATTTGCCGGAGGAGTAAGACCCCGGTCATGAAGTTGAAAATAATTTGTTTCACCATTATGAGCACGTGCACCTATTTTTTCAAGTTCACGTCTTTGATTTTCATTCATCGCACCAGGTTCAATCTGTGCGGCATAATAATTCTGTACAAGCTGGCAGTTTAAAGGGTTATCATCTATCCGGCCGGTACCTATTATCAGGGTATGGATCCCCGGAGTGGTGAGTACATATTCGATAAGAGGCTTACTTGGAACCGATTCAGTTCCAATAATTCTGACAACATGTTCAGGTTTGTTTGACCATACCGGTTCTTTGGTATACATTGCTCCGTCAGAAAATACTTTCATTGCAATTATGCCCAGATTCTTTGCCTGTGCCACGGGGATGACATTGTACTGCATGTTAAGGTAACGCCTGTCATTAACGTTGATAGCAACCAGCATACCGTCTAAAAGATCCCATTTGTCACGCTGTATCATATCGATCATGACAGGTGCGCTATAATGCCCTGAAAATCCCAGGTGTCTTACCAGTTTTTCATTTTTAGGATTCAGTCCGGTAATATTTGTGCCATCCCTGTAGTCGCGAAGAGCAACCAGGGCACCAAAATTATCATTTACAACAAGCGGTGTTTCAAGGCCTTTATAAACAACATCAACCTCTTCAAGATTAGTAAGATTGTGAATTAGAATCATGTTGATATATGCGCCTTCAGGGTAGGTCCCGTCATCGTTTCCAAACATCTGGGAGAGGGAGCGTTTCAGATCAGCCACTGCACCCTCTCCGTGATCACCGTCAGTACTGTTTCTGACGTTGTCGAGCTTTGGATAACCTCCTTTAGCCCATCGGACCATGGTTTTAGTAGTAAGAAAAATGCCGTCTCTCAGTTCCTTATTATAACCTTTCTGCCCCGGGATGAGATTGAGTTTCCTGAAAGCTTTTCCATAATTCAACTGGCTGGGACCGTAAGCATTTGAGGTGTCATAATAATTAATCCCGAGATCAAAGGCTTTTAATATGATATCAACAGGTTCAATCCCTTCTGGAGTCCATTGAAGAGAGCTTTGACCTCCGAGGCCGATTGTTGTGACATCAAAATTGATCCTTCCGAAATGACGTTTCATAGGAGAAGGAATTGAGGTTGAGGTACAGGAAAGGGAAGGCATCAATGAAACACCGGCCGCTGCCGCCGCTGATAGTTTCATAAATTCGCGTCGCGAAAGTCTGAATTTGATTTTACCTGAAGCCATTACGGAATATATTTATTTATGTTTAAGAATTAAGTACAAATCTTAATTTGCATAT